>JANNMV010000590.1:0-17378 GCA_031398205.1 Pseudomonadota bacterium
ATTCTACGAAAAGCCCACCACCGAACGTAAACGCAAACTCGCTGCCGCCGTGAAGCGTCGCTATAAGCGCCTGCGCAGCCAGATGTTGCCGCCAAAAATGTATTGATGCGTGGTGGGAGTAGGCTTGATGCGGATTTTGCCACTCAGCCCGTCTCCCGCTAACATTATTCTCGTCTCTCCGTCGTGTCCCTCAAAGACCAAATCACTGAAGATATGAAGGCCGCCATGCGCGCCAAGGACAGTGATCGCCTGTCCGGCATTCGCATGTTGCTGGCGGCGCTCAAGCAGCGCGAAGTCGATGAGCGCATTTTGCTCACAGACGCCGATGTCATTGCCGTGACGGAAAAACTAATTAAACAACGGCGCGATTCTATCTGCCAGTACCAAGCGGCCAAACGTCAAGATCTAGCCGATAAAGAGCAAGCCGAACTCGCCATATACCAAACCTACATGCCGCAAGCGTTAGGCGACGCGGAGGTTGAAACCGCCATCGCCGCCGCGATCGCCGGCAGTGGCGCGGCGGGAATCAAAGACATGGCGAAAGTAATGGCTGAACTCAAGCCCAAACTCGCCGGCCGCGCTGATATGGGCAAGGTGTCCGGCCTCGTCAAAGCCAAGTTGACGGCGTAAAACCCCCTGCCGTGACGGGGTGGCCTAGGGCCAAAGCAGCGTCCTGCTTGGCTCGTGGCATAGCATAGCCTGCAAGCCAGTATCCATGGGCCTTTGGGGCCATGGTCATATGCGAATAATGAGCAGCGCGAAAGTTATTCAGCGGTAGCCCGCTCGCAGTCCCTTGTCCTTATAATGCAGCGATGATCCCTGCGGATTTCATCCAAACTTTGCTCGGTCGCGTCGATATTGTAGACGTGATCGATAGCTACGTTCATCTGAAAAAATCCGGCGCTAATTTCGTCGCCTGCTGCCCCTTCCACAACGAAAAAACCCCCTCCTTTTCCGTCAGTCAGACGAAGCAGTTTTACCATTGTTTCGGCTGCGGTGCACACGGCACGGCGCTTGGTTTTTTGATTGAGTACAATGGGTTACCTTTCGTCGACGCGGTCAAACAACTGGCCGAGAGTGCCGGGCTTCCGGTTCCCCTAGTCGAAAACAAAGAAGCCGAAGCGCGACGAAAAGACAGCGTTGACCTGTCCGCTATTTTGAGCGACGCGGTGAAGTATTATCGCGCCCAATTGAAGGAATCGCCGAAGGCCATTGAGTACCTTAAGCGCCGCGGCCTGTCGGGCCAAATCGCCGCGCGTTTCGGCATCGGCTACGCGCCGGACGGCTGGCAAAATCTCGCGGCAGTTTTTCCGGAATATGGCGCCAAAACCCTGGTCACCGCCGGCTTGGTGATCGATGGCGACAGCGGCAAGCGCTATGATCGTTTCCGCGATCGCGTGATGTTTCCCATTTGGAATCAACGCAACGAAGTCATTGGCTTCGGCGGCCGGGTACTCGACAAGGGCGAGCCAAAGTATCTGAACTCGCCGGAAACGCCGGTGTTCGAAAAAGGCCGCGAACTTTACGGCTTGACACAGGCGATGAAGTCGATTCGCGCCTCGGGCAAGGTGATTGTGGTGGAAGGCTATATGGACGTCG
Organism: Pseudomonadota bacterium; assembly: GCA_031398205.1. Taxonomy (GTDB): domain Bacteria; phylum Pseudomonadota; class Gammaproteobacteria; order Burkholderiales; family JALYOK01; genus JALYOK01. The sequence continues at coordinate 1,600 of JANNMV010000590.1, forward strand.
TGGCGCTGGCGCAACATGGCGTGGAGTACGCGGTGGCGACCCTGGGCACGGCCACTTCGGCAACCCACATTCAGCGCCTGTCGCGATTGTCGGATCACATTATTTTCTGTTTCGACGGCGATGCCGCCGGACGTCGCGCCGCTTGGCGAGCGCTGGAAATCAGCTTGCCGCATTTGAGCGATGGCAAAGAACTCGGTTTTCTGTTTCTCCCATCGGAACATGATCCAGATAGCTACATCCGCGACCATGGCCGCGCTAAATTTGAGGAGGCGCTCACTAATGCGATTCCGCTATCATCTTATTTGATCCAGGAATTGCACCAGGGCCAAGATTTACGCAAGGAAGAAGGCCGCGCTGCGTTGTTGCAAAGCGCGAAACCTTTGCTCAAACAAATCGCCGCGCCGCTGTTGAGCGTGATGCTGCGCAAGCGTTTTGCCGAAATCGCTGGGATTGACCGCGAAGAGTTGGACGGCTTGCTCGACATCAAACCGTTCGGCGCACCCGCACGCGCCACCGCCAAACGCCAAACCCGTGACACCTCGCTTCCCATCCCGCTTAGGCTCGCAGCGCAGATAATGGCGCAGCCCCGTCTCGCGATGGCCTGCGACTTGGAGTTGCAGGACGCGAATGAGCCTGAATTCATTTTCTTGCGACAGATTATTGATTTTTGTCGGGATCATCCAAACGTTCAGGTAGCGGGCCAAATAGAGGCGGGCATGGCCGAGACCACAGCGAAATCATTGATGGATAGGACAGTTCGGTTTCTGGCAATGGAAGAGCAAGAATTTTCCTGGAGCGCGGATCAAATTGAGGTGGTATTTCAGGATGGATTGGCCAAAATGAAAAGAGAACTTGAAAAAAAGTTGACCGCAGCTCGCTACCGGACGGCCAAATCGACCGCTGATCTCAAGACAAAAGCGGCAACGAATGCGAAATAACCCCTTGAACAACCCGGCATGAAAATAAACCTCAAAAAGAGTACAATTGAGGGTTATTCCGCCGCATCAAAAGAGACCAAGCATGGCAGCGAACACTAGCAAAGCCGAAGCCAAGAGAGCCGAAGCTCGGAAAGCCGAAGCTAAATTGGTAGCCAAACCAGTCGATATCGAATCGCAGCGACTCCGCCTGAAAAACCTCATCGTGCTCGGCAAAGAGCGCGGATTTTTGACCTACGCCGAGATCAACGATTCGTTGCCTGACGACATCGTCGACGCCGAGCAGATCGAAGGCGTGATCAGCATGATCAACGACATGGGCATCCAAGTCTTTGAAGAAGCGCCGGATGCGGAAGCCTTACTCATGACCGACGCCGCCCCCGCCGTGGCGGATGAAGATGTTGTTGAAGAAGCGGAAGCAGCACTTACCACCGTTGATTCCGAATTTGGTCGTACCACCGATCCGGTTCGTATGTATATGCGCGAAATGGGCACGGTCGAGTTGCTCACCCGCGAAGGCGAGATTGAAATCGCCAAACGTATCGAAGATGGCTTGAAGCACATGATTCAGGCGATTTCCGCTTGCCCGACCACCATCGCGGAAATTTTGGACTTGGCCGATCGTATCGAGCGCGACGAGATTCGCGTCGATGACGTGGTCGACGGGCTGATTGATCCCAACGAAGAAGAAGTGATCGAGGCGGAATTTACACCCGACGAAGACGACGAAGAAGACGAGGAAGACGACGAAGAACCCGATCCCGAAGAAGAGGCCTTGGCGAACGCCGCCGACCTTGAGCAACTTAAGCAAGACTCGCTTGAGCGCTTCAACGCCATTCGTCGCGCCTACAAAAAAATGCGCAAGGCATTGACCGAAAAAGGCGCCCGTAGCCGCGCGTTTAAGGATTTGCAGGAACAGATTTCAGTCGAACTCATGCAGATTCGGTTCGGCGCCAAAATCGTCGACGCTTTGTGCAGCAGTCTGCGTTCTCTAGTTGAGCAAGTGCGCGGTTATGAACGCCAGATCATGGAATTGTGCGTCAATTCCGCCGGCATGCCGCGCGCCTATTTCATTAAAACCTTTCCCGGCAACGAGACCAATCTTAAGTGGGTGATCGACGAAGCTGCGCAGCGCAAAACCTACAGCGCCACGCTCGGCCGCTTCAAACACGCCATCGTTGAACAGCAACAGAACATCATCGATCTGCATAAGTTGGTCGGCATCCCGATAAAAGAATTGAAAGAGATCGGCCGCCAAATGTCCACTGGCGAGGCGCGCGCGCGTCGCGCCAAGCGCGAGATGATCGAGGCGAACTTGCGCCTAGTCATTTCCATCGCCAAAAAATACACCAACCGCGGTTTGCAGTTCTTGGATCTCATTCAAGAAGGCAACATTGGTTTGATGAAGGCCGTCGACAAATTTGAATATCGTCGTGGCTACAAGTTTTCGACTTACGCAACGTGGTGGATTCGTCAGGCAATCACACGGTCTATCGCCGACCAAGCGCGCACCATTCGCATCCCCGTGCACATGATCGAAACCATTAACAAAATGAATCGGATTTCCCGACAAATTTTGCAAGAGACCGGTCAAGAGCCTGATCCGTCGGAACTCGCAAAGAAAATGGAAATGCCCGAGGAAAAGATCCGCAAAATCCTCAAAATTTCCAAAGAGCCAATCTCCATGGAAACGCCAATCGGTGATGACGACGATTCGCACCTCGGCGATTTCATTGAGGATTTGTCCACTGTCGCGCCGTCGGATTCCGCCGTGTACGCGAGTTTGCGAGATGTGACCAAGGATATCCTCGACACCCTCACGCCACGCGAAGCAAAAGTATTGCGTATGCGTTTTGGCATCGAAATGAACACCGATCACACTTTGGAAGAAGTCGGCAAACAATTCGACGTCACCCGCGAGCGCATCCGCCAAATCGAAGCAAAAGCGTTACGCAAGCTGCGCCATCCGTCCCGCTCCGAGCGGCTGCGCAGCTTTATCGACAACGAGCAGTAAGCGTCCCTCGAATTGTCGCGCATCAAATTCATCATCGCGCGACAATCGGGTCTGTCGCTCAGTCGGCTAGCGCAGGTAACGCGTCATGCTGTTGCCGAAGTCCTGGTGTTGTAACCGAAATCGCCCGAATTTGCGCGGTCATTTTAAGTCGTGAAGTAAACAAAGGGGCCCTTAGCTCAGTTGGTTAGAGCAGTGGACTCATAATCCATTGGTCGTTGGTTCAAGTCCAACAGGGCCCACCAAAACTGCCCATCCCATCGTCGGCTCGACACGGCCGGAACGTCGTTGAACGTCCACTCGAATCACCGTCGAAGGTTCTCTCGCCAACCAAGTATCGGAAGTGGCGACAACTAAAAAGCCATCAACACAAACTGCTACAGCCACTCAGTTTTTAGCTGCGCGGAAAGTGTTATGCTCGAATTTTTAAATTCTTCACTACAGGTGCTATATGGATTTGGGACTACAAGATAAAGCCGTCCTTATCACAGGTGCGTCTAAGGGCATCGGCCTGGCCTGCGCTAAGGCGTTTGCAGCGGAAGGATGTACCGTTCACTTAGCGGCACGCTCGGCGGATTTGCTAGCTGCTAAATCGGGCGAGATTCAGTCGCGGTACGGCGTGAAAGTTATTTCCCATGTTTGCGATTTGCGCGCCGCGGGTGCGGTACAGCGGCTCGCCGATGCCTGCGCCCATGTCGATATTTTGGTCAACAACGCCGGCGATATCCCGGGCGGCAATATCGAATTAGTCGATGAAGCACGCTGGCGCCACGCCTGGGAATTGAAAGTCTTCGGATACATCAATCTCACGCGCGCGATGCTCGCGCATATGAAGCCGCGCGGAAAAGGTGTGATCGTGAATGTCGTCGGCATGGCGGGCGTCACCCACCCGCCGGAATATATTTGCGGCACGATGGGTAACGCAGCCTTGGAAGCCTTCACCAAAGGCGTGGGCAAGGGATCGATTGAGTATGGCGTGCGCGTGCTCGGCATGCACCCGCCGGCGACACGTACCGATCGCATCATTGAGTTGAACAAGACCATCGCAAAACAAAAATTCGGTGATGAATCGCGCTGGGAAGAACTGCTTAAGCTGACGCGCGTAATTGAACCGGAACAGGTGGCGGATACGGTGTTGTTTTTTGCGTCGAAACGCGCCAGTCACTTATCCGGGGTAATGTTGAACTTAGGAACTTACTAGATATTTTTAGAGGCATGGCTGTAAGGCAATACCAGAGCGGCTCCCAGGCCATGCATAGTTGCGAGGCAATACTAACGCGACTTCTGGCCACATGCTGTTTGGGTCTGCACTCCACGGTTAAGGCGTGTGCGGACACATACATGTCATCACGAGAAGCAACGCGACGTAGCAATCTGGTTTTTGAGGGCGCTAAATTCGAGATTACTTCGTCGCGTTGCTACTCGCAAAGACGACGTACAAGCGTGAGTTTAGATCGTGGAGAACTAAAAAAGCCGACATTGCCGGCTTTTTTTGTTTTTGTGAAGCTCATGCTTTACTTAGTCTCTGCGGTGGGCTCCGCCCCAGCATCGGGCCGATCAAGCAACTCTACCAACGCCATCGGTGCATTGTCGCCTTGACGAAAACCAAACTTCAGAATGCGTAAGTAACCCCCATTGCGATTTTGAAAACGCGGGCCAAGTTCGTCAAAGAGTTTGACGACTACATCGCGATCGCGCAATCGATCAAACGCTAGACGGCGATTGGCAAGGCTGGGTTTTTTACCGAGCGTGATAAGCGGCTCGGCGACACGACGCAGTTCCTTCGCTTTCGGCAGCGTGGTTTTGATGACCTCGTGCTGGAGCAGTGAATTGGTCATGTTGCGCAACATTGCCAGACGATGGCTGGTGGTGCGGTTAAGTTTGCGATTACTTTGACGGTGACGCATGGCTATTTTCCGTTGTGTTGTTCTAGGCGACTGGTTTTTCAACCAGTCCGGCGGGCGGCCAATTTTCGAGTTTGATACCTAGTGTAAGCCCCTTGGACGCGAGCACTTCTTTAATTTCATTAAGCGACTTACGACCGAGGTTCGGGGTCTTCAGCAGCTCAGTTTCCGTGCGCTGAATCAAATCGCCGATATAGTAAATGTTTTCTGCCTTCAAGCAATTTGCCGAGCGAACGGTGAGTTCGAGATCGTCGACAGGCTGTAGCAGAATGGGATCGACTTGCTGCGCCTTCGGCTGTTCGATGGAAATTGGTGTGCCCTTGAGGTCGGCAAACACAGACAATTGATCAACCAAAACACGGGCGGCGTAGCGCACTGCTTCTTCCGGTTCCACGACGCCATTGGTTTCGATATCCACGATTAATTTATCCAGATCGGTGCGCTGTTCGACGCGCGCACTTTCCACCGCGTAGCTTACTCGCCTCACGGGGCTGAAAGACGCGTCGAGCATGATGCCCCCGATCGCGCGATTCTCTTCTTCCTTGTGGCGATTGATCGCGGGCTCGTAGCCACGGCCATGCTCAACTTTAACTTGCATCTCAAGCTTGCCGCCTTGTGCAAGATGCGCGATAACGTGTTCCGGATTGATGATCTCAACGTCGTGTGTCAGCTCTATATCAGCCGCCGTCACTACACCCGGACCTTGCTTTTTCAGCTTGAGGACAATCTCCTGGGCATTATGCAGCTTGAAGACGATGCCTTTAAGATTCAAAAGAATGTCGACGACATCTTCTTGCACACCTTCTAGCGCCGAATATTCGTGCAACACGCCGGTAATCTTAACTTCGGTCGCCGCGTAACCAGGCATGGACGAGAGGAGAATGCGGCGTAGCGCATTACCCAGCGTGTGGCCATAGCCGCGTTCGAACGGCTCCATGACGACCTTCGCGTGATAGGGCGATATATTTTGAACATCGATAATGCGCGGCTTTAAAAAGCCCGATCCTTGGCTCTGCATAGGGTAGTATCCTTTGTTGAGCGGCGATTACTTCGAATAAAGCTCGACAACGAGGTTTTCGTTGATGGTGGGTGGCAACTCCGAACGCTGCGGCCTGGCTTTGTATGTACCCTTAAGGCCTTTCACATCCACGTCCACCCACTCAGGAAAGCCGCGCTGTTCGGCAGCTTCAATCGCCGCCTTGATGCGCAGTTGATCCTTGGCGCGTTGCGCTACCTCGACAATGTCGCCAGGGCGAACCTGATAGGACGGGATATTGACCCGATGGCCATTAACTTTAATGCCGTTATGACGAACGATTTGCCGTGCCTCAGTGCGTGAAACGCCGAAACCCATGCGATAGGAAACACTATCCAAGCGACTTTCCAGCAACTGCAACAACGCTTCGCCGGTAACGCCCCGGGAACGATCGGCTTCCTCGTAAGTCCTGCGGAATTGGCGTTCCAATACACCATAAATACGACGCACTTTTTGCTTTGCGCGCAATTGGTTGGCGTAATCTGACTGCCGAGAATTCTTTTGACCGTGCTGACCGGGCGCGTAATTACGCCGCTCAATGGCACACTTATCGGTGTAACACTTTTCGCCCTTCAAAAACAGCTTCTCGCCTTCGCGGCGACATTGACGGCATTGCGGATCTGTATTTCTAGCCAACTTTGTCTCCTTAAATACGACGGCGCTTAGGCGGACGGCAGCCGTTATGCGGCACCGGCGTGACATCAGCGATACTGGTGATCTTCAAACCAATTGCGTTTAAAGCACGCACAGCAGACTCCCGGCCGGGGCCAGGACCTTTGATTCGGACTTCCAAATTCTTCACCCCACATTCTTGCGCCGCCTTGCCTGCGGCCTCAGCAGCGACCTGCGCAGCGAACGGGGTGCTTTTACGCGAGCCCTTGAAACCACCGGCACCGGATGTCGACCACGACAGAGCATTACCCTGGCGATCGGTGATGGTGATAATGGTGTTGTTGAACGACGCGTGCACGTGGGCAATGCCCTCGGCGACATTTTTCTTAACTTTTTTACGAACTCGTTGAGCCGTAGCTTTAGTAGCCATTTAATGATCCTTGTGTTACTTAGATGCCGGCGTGCGTGAGGCCGAACGAGCTTTTTTCGGGCCCTTACGCGTGCGGGCATTGGTGCGAGTGCGTTGTCCGCGAACCGGCAGTCCGCGACGATGGCGCGCACCACGATACGACCCCAAGTCCATCAATCGTTTGATGTTCATGGAAATCTCGCGACGCAGATCGCCTTCTAGTTTAAATTTGCCGACCTCGCCACGCAGCTTGTCCATTTGCTCGTCGCTAAGATCTTTAATCTTAACGGTGAAGCCAATGCCAGCTGCGGCGCAAATAACACGCGCGCGGTTACGGCCCACGCCGAAAATCGCCGTAAGAGCAATATCGGAATGCTGATTATTTGGAATGTTTACGCCTGCAATACGCGCCATTTACCTACCCCGCTGGGGAAACCTTGGATTATATTGGATCAACTATTTATCTATCAACTAGCCTTGGCGCTGTTTATGGCGCGGATCGCTACAGATCACACGCAACACACGCTTGCGGCGTACCAGTTTGCATTTACGGCAAACTTTTTTTACAGATGCTTGCACTTTCATTTCTAGCTCCAGTTACTTCGCGCGGAACACGATTCGAGCCCGCGTCAAATCATAGGGTGTTAACTCTACCGTCACCTTGTCACCCGGCAGGATGCGGATATAGTGCATCCGCATTTTTCCGGAGATATGTCCTAGCACTATATGACCGTTTTCTAACTTAACGCGGAACGTCGCGTTCGGGAGTGTCTCCACGATCTCTCCCTGCATTTCGATAGTGTCTTCCTTAACCATGGAAAACTAGAACGCTAGCGAGCAGGGAATCCTCCGCCTTTAAAGTTAGCTTTTTTCAACAAGCTTTCGTATTGATGCGACATGATGTAGGACTGCACTTGTGCCATGAAATCCATGGTCACCACCACGATAATCAATAAAGACGTGCCGCCAAAATAGAATGGCACATTGAATTTAACGATCAAGAATTCCGGCAGCAAACAAACCAAGGTAATGTAAATTGCACCCACCATGGTGAGCCTAAGAATAATTTTTTCGATATAACGCGCGGTTTGCTCACCAGGGCGAATGCCGGGGACAAACGCGCCACTCTTCTTCAAATTATCCGCCGTTTCCTTGGGATTAAATACCAGGGCGGTGTAAAAGAAGCAAAAGAAAATGATAGCGATTGCGTAAAGCAATACGTAAATCGGCTGACCCGGCGATAATGCGGCCGCAGCGTCCTTGAGCCAAGTCAGACCTTCGTAATTACCGAACCAGCTTACGGCGGTGGCCGGGAGCAAGATGATGCTTGAGGCAAAAATCGGTGGGATTACGCCGGAAATATTCAGCTTGAGGGGCAGGTGCGAACTTTGCCCGCCATAAAGCTTATTGCCGACCTGTCGCTTAGCGTAGTTAACTAATATCTTGCGTTGGCCACGCTCGACGAATACGACGGCGGCCGTAACCAATACGATTAGCGCGAAAATAATAATGACCGTCAAAGGATGTAGCGCACCGGTGCGCGCTAAATCTAGTGTGCCGCCCACTGCCTGGGGCAACCCGGCAACAATTCCGGCGAAGATTATCAGCGATATCCCATTGCCGATGCCGCGTTCCGTGATTTGCTCGCCCAGCCACATTAAAAACATGGTTCCCGTGGTGAGGGAAATTATCGTCGTTAAGCGGAATAAAAATCCAGGATGCAAAACTAAACCAGCCTGGGATTCCAATGCAATCGCAATCCCCATCGATTGGAACAGCGCTAATGCCACCGTACCATAGCGAGTATATTGGGTAATCTTGCGGCGTCCGGACTCGCCTTCTTTTTTCAACTGCTCCAAGGTCGGGGATACTACCGTAAGTAGTTGAACAATAATTGATGCGGAGATATACGGCATGATTCCTAGCGCGAACACCGTAAAGCGTTGTAACGCGCCGCCGGAAAACATATTAAACATCCCTAGGATGCCACCTTGTTGGGACTGGAAGAGTTTGGCAAGCTCGTTAGGGTCGATGCCCGGAACAGGGATGTGTGCGCCGATACGATACACGATCAATGCGAGCAATAGGAATATTAAGCGTTTTTTCAAATCGCCCATTTTCCCCAACGATAACGAACTAGTAGGTGCAGTAGCCAATGTTAGTTACTCAGCGATGGAGCCACCGGCCGCTTCAATTGCAGCACGGGCACCTTTGGTCACGCCCAAGCCTTGTAACTTGATCGCGCGCTTGATTTCGCCCTTAAGAAAGACTTTACCGGTAATAGCCAAGCCGGATACGAGTCCTGCCTGCTTGAGCGCCAGTATGTCAATCACATCTGCCTTGACGTCATTCAGATCGCTCAACCGCACTTGGCCAATATCGTCGCGGGTCGGAGACACAAATCCGCGTTTCGGCAAGCGACGCTGCAACGGCATTTGCCCTCCCTCAAACCCGACCTTGTGAAATCCCCCGGCGCGAGATTTTTGCCCTTTGTGGCCACGGCCTGCTGTCTTGCCCAGTCCGCTACCAATGCCCCGCCCTACGCGGCGCTTGGGATGTTTGGAACCTACTCCGGGTTTTAGTGTATTTAGTCGCATAACTATAGTTCCCTAGCTCAACCGACTTTAACTAAATGGTTCACGCGACTGATCATCCCGCGAATGGCTGGCGTATCTTGGACTTCAACGGTTTGGTGCATAGCACGCAATCCCAAACCCGTTACGGACGCACGATGATTGGCTTTCGCGCCAATTGGGCTTTTTACCAGCGTCACTTTGATTTTTTTGCTTTCGGTCGTCACAGGGCTTTACTCCGTTAAATCGTCAATACGCAAACCACGCTTAGCCGCGATTTCCGACGGCGTATTCATCGCCTGTAATCCATCCAAAGTAGCACGCACTACGTTATAGGGGTTAGTCGAACCATGGCATTTCGCCAGAATATTGGTTACACCCATCACCTCAAATACCGCCCGCATCGGACCGCCGGCGATGATTCCCGTACCCTCGGATGCCGGCTGCATAAATACCCGCGCCGCGCCATGGTTACCCATCACAGAGTGATGCAAGGTGCCACTTTTCAAATTGATCTTCACCATATTGCGGCGGGCTTGTTCCATTGCTTTTTGCACGGCTACCGGCACTTCTCGAGCCTTGCCCTTGCCCATACCAATTCCGCCATCACCATCGCCAACCACAGTCAGCGCAGCGAAGCCCATAATACGGCCACCTTTCACTACTTTGGTGACACGATTAACTGCCACCATCTTTTCCCGGAGACCGTCGGACCGCTCTTCTGTTTCGACTTTAGCCATACTTTCGTTATCCCTTAGAACGCCAGACCGTGTTCACGCGCCGCTTCCGCAAGTGCTTTAACGCGACCATGATACTTGAGGCCCGATCGATCGAACGCCAACTTCGCCAGACCCAGCGTTTTGGCGCGCTCGGCAATCCGCTTCCCTACTAGCGTGGCGGCCTTTGTGCTGCCGCCGTTTGCGATGTCCTTACGTACCTCGGCTTCCGCCGTCGATGCACTTGCCAACACCTTGCCAGCGACGCCATCAATGATTTGCGCATAAATATGGCTATTTGTACGATGCACGCATAGACGCACAACTTTTAACTCGGCGATTTTGGCCCGGGTTTTACGGGCGCGGCGCAATCGAGCTTGTTTCATTTCGACCATATCTATCCTCGTTTACTTCTTCTTGGTTTCTTTCAGCACAATGACTTCGTCGGAATAACGCACGCCTTTGCCCTTGTACGGCTCCGGCTTTCGGTAGGCGCGAACCTCAGCGGCCACTTGTCCAACACGTTGTTTGTCCACACCCCTGATGACAATCTCCGTCGGAATTGGCGTTTCAACTTTGATGCCTTCCGGCATTTTATGCGCGACGGGATGGGAAAATCCAAGCGTAAGATTCAATACTTGTCCACTGGCTTGGGCGCGATAGCCCACACCGACTAAGTTTAATTTCTTCTCGAAGCCTTTGGTAACGCCACTCACCATATTGGCGATAAGCGCTCGCGCCGTGCCGGACATGGCATTCGCGAAGATCGAACCATCGGCAGGTTTAATGAGCACGTCGTTGCCCTCCCGGGCAACAGAAATCTTGTCCCCAAATGCATGTTTGAGAGAACCAAGCGGCCCCTTAACAGTAACTTCGTTGCCAGCGATGCTGACATCGACTTTATCCGGCAGGGTAATAGGAGCTTTACCAACACGCGACATAGAATTTCTCTTTTAAGCTACGATACAAAGGACTTCGCCGCCCAAACCGGTGGCTCGCGCCTTGCGGTCCGTCATTACGCCCTTGGAGGTGGATATGATGGCGACGCCTAGACCATTCATAACGCGAGGTAACTCATCGCGGCCTTTGTAGATGCGCAGGCCGGGGCGGCTCACGCGTTCAATTTTTTCAATAACGGGGTTGCCGGCATAATACTTCAGGGCAACTTCCAGCACAGGCTTCTTCTCTTCGGCACGTATTAAGAAGTCTTCGATATACCCTTCGTCCTTAAGTACCTTGGCAATCGCCAGTTTTAAGTTCGATGAGGGCATCGACACAGCCGTTTTTTCCGCGCCTTGCGCATTGCGAATGCGCGTCAGCATATCGGCTACAGGGTCACTCATACTCATTCGATATCTCCGACTACCAGCTTGCTTTGACTAGGCCGGGAATCTCGCCACGCATTGCGATTTCGCGCAACTTGATGCGGCCCAGGCCAAACTTGCGAAACGTTCCACGCGGCCGTCCAGTGAGAGCGCAGCGATTGCGAGTACGCACGGGACTCGCATTGCGCGGCTGATTCGCAAGCTCGTTGCGCGCCTCCATACGAGCTTCGATGGTTGCTTTGGAATTACGGATAATCGCAACAAGCTCAGCACGACGTGTCGCGAATTTCTTGACCGTTTCACGCCTTTTTGCTTCCCGATTAATTAACGAAAGTTTAGCCATTCACCACCTCAATTTCGGAAGGGGAATTTAAATGAAGCCAAGAGGGCCCGCGCTTCCGCATCGGTCTTGGCCGTCGTTGTGATAGTAATATTCATTCCACGTAATGCGTCGATCTTGTCGTATTCAATCTCGGGAAAAATGATCTGCTCTTTGACGCCGAGGTTAAAGTTACCACGACCATCAAACGATCTAACCGAAATACCGCGAAAATCACGAATTCGCGGAATTGCGATGGTCACTAAGCGATCCAAAAATTCATACATGCGCCCGCTACGCAGGGTTACTTTACAACCGATCGGATAATTATCTCTAATCTTAAAATTCGCGATTGATTTTCGGGTTTTAGTCACCACAGGTTTTTGTCCCGCGATTTTTTGCATGTCAGAAACCGCATTGTCCAGCACCTTCTTGTCCGCAACGGCCTCGCCAACGCCCATATTCAGCGTGATCTTGGTAATGCGAGGAACTTCCATAACCGATTTATAATTGAACTCTTTAGCGAGTTGCGGTATCACGGTTTCTTTATAAAAACTTTGCAAGCGTGCCATCGTTTAATCCTTAGCGGTCTATCACTTCGCCGTTTGACTTGAAGAATCGCACTCGACGCCCATCCTCCAAGATCTTAATACCCACCCGGTCGGCTTTGCGTGTCGCGCTATTGAACAACGCAACATTGGAAATATCGAGCGGCATGTCTTTATCAACAATCCCGCCTACCTGACCCTTCATGGGATTCGGCTTCATATGTTTTTTAACGCGGTTTATACCCTCAACAATTACTTTGCTATCCGCGGTGACACGTAGGACGGTACCGCGCTTGCCTTTGTCTTTGCCAGAAATGCTGACAACCTCGTCACCCTTCTTAATCTTTTGCATGTTCGCCTCTTACAAGACTTCTGGAGCCAGAGATACAATTTTCATGAATCGCTCTGTCCGCAGTTCACGCGTGACCGGGCCGAATATCCGTGTGCCAATGGGTTCTAATTTGGCGTTCAACAGCACCGCCGCGTTACCATCAAACTTCACCAACGAGCCGTCGTCGCGTCGCACGCCCTTTGCTGTGCGCACTACAACCGCGCTATACACCTCGCCTTTTTTTACCCGCCCACGCGGTGCAGCAGATTTGACGCTTACTTTGATGACATCGCCGATGCCTGCGTAGCGGCGTTTAGATCCGCCCAGTACCTTGATGCACATTACAGAACGAGCACCCGTATTGTCGGCAACGTCCAACATCGATTGCATTTGAATCATAATTTTTAGCTCCAACTTTTTCGCCCGTCGCAACATGCAACTTTTGCGGGACAAATAGTTTTGGATTCCGTTAGGAGTTGATTAATTCCAGAAGGCCCGAAGTATAACTTTTTCCCGCGCCAATCACAAGCATTATACGTTACGCGCTTTTTCAACCAACCCAGCGACCCGCCAGGCCTTCGTTTTAGAAATCGGTTTCGACTCCTCAATGACAACAACATCTCCCTCAGCAAAAGCACCTGACTCTACATGGGCATGGTATTTCTTGGAACGTCGCTGCACTTTGCCGTAAACAGGATGAGTTACAGTACGCTCAACCAATACCGTAACGGTTTTTTGCATTTTTGCGCTTACGACCCGCCCTGATAGCCGACGCTTCTCGTTAGTAGCACTCATTCTGCGCTCGCTTTTTGATTGATCACCGTCTTCACCCGTGCGATATCGCGCCGCACTTTTCGAATTTCGGATAGATTGGTTAATTGCTGTGTTGCCAATTGCATGCGCATACTGAACTGCGCTTTACGCAACGATAGCAACTCGTCATTCAATTCGGCGGCTGACTTAGCACGCAAATCTTTGGCTTTCATAATTATTACCCTAATTGCCGCGTTACAAAGGTCGTTGCGAGCGGGAGCTTGGCGGCAGCCAACGCGAACGCCTCGCGCGCGAGCTTCTCATCGACACCGTCCATTTCATAGAGCACCTTGCCCGGTACAATTTCCGCAACGTAATACTCTGGGTTGCCTTTTCCGTTACCCATTCGAACTTCAGCGGGCTTGGTGGAAATCGGCTTGTCCGGGAAAATGCGAATCCAAATACGGCCGCCACGCTTGATGTGGCGCGTCATGGCACGACGCGCGGCCTCGATCTGGCGCGCGGTAATGCGACCGCGCTCGGTAGCTTTTAGGCCGAATTCGCCAAAGCTAACTTTCGCCCCGCGCGTCGCAACGCCGCGGTTACGGCCTTTTTGTTGCTTGCGATACTTTGTTCTAGCTGGTTGCAGCATTTCTCACTCCAGTCTTCCTTGCTTTCTTTTCTTGCTCTACCGGCGCAATGGTCGGTTTTTCACCAGCGCCCATGACTTCGCCCTTATAGACCAGGACACGAACGCCAATCACGCCATATGTGGTTTTTGCTTCGGAAAACCCATAGTCAATATCGGCACGCAACGTATGCAGTGGGACACGACCTTCGCGGTACCACTCGGTTCGCGCAATTTCAATGCCGTTCAATCGACCCGCGCTCATGATCTTGATGCCTTGGGCGCCCAGACGCATGGCATTGGTCATTGCGCGTTTCATCGCCCGACGGAACATTACACGTTTCTCTAGTTGACTGGCAATACCATCCGCAATAATTTGCGCATCAAGTTCTGGCTTGCGAATTTCCTCGATGTTAACGTGCACCGGCACGCCCATCATTTTTTGCAGACTACCGCGCAACACCTCAATGTCTTCGCCCTTCTTACCGATCACCACGCCGGGACGAGCACTGTAAATGGTAATCTTTGCGTTCTTTGCCGGGCGTTCGATGACGATCCGGCCAACCGAAGCGTGCGCCAATTTCTTTTTCAGAAAAGCACGCACCATGAGATCGTCCTTGATCATGGCGGCAAAGTTTTTACCCTCCGCGAACCAACGGGACGACCAGTTGCGATTGACACTAAGGCGAAATCCAATCGGATGTATTTTTTGTCCCATAACTTATCCTTTATCCGCCACGGTCAGGTAAATATGACAAGTAGGCTTAACGATTCGATTGCCACGACCCTTAGCCCGAGCGCGCATGCGCCGGAGCATTGCGCCTTTTTCAACGTAAACCGTCGCAACTCTTAATTCGTCGACATCGGCGCCCTCGTTATGTTCGGCATTGGCGATCGCTGACTCAAGCACTTTCTTCATGATCTTGGCAGCTTTTTGCGGCGCGAACGTTAACAGATTTAGCGCACGATCGACTTTAAGGCCACGAATCTGATCTGCAATCAGGCGGCCTTTTTGTGCCGAGGAACGAACTCCAAATAACTTTGCTGAAACTTGCATCATTTCCCTCGTTATTTCTTCGCGGGTGCCGCGACTTTTTTATCGCCAGGGTGACCCTTAAACGTACGGGTGTGCGAAAACTCACCAAGCTTATGACCGACCATGTTTTCCGTTACATACACCGGAATATGCTGCTTACCATTGTGCACTGCGATCGTTAGTCCAACAAAATCCGGTAGTACCGTGGACCGCCGCGACCAAGTTTTAATGGGGCGCTTGTCCTTGGTAGCCTGAGCGGTCTCAATTTTTTTGATCAAGTGGCCATCCACGAAGGGGCCTTTTTTAACTGAACGTGCCATATCGTTTTCCCTTATTTCGCGTGACGACGGCGAACGATCATCACGTCCGTGCGTTTGTTCTTGCGAGTACGAAAGCCCTTCGCTTGCTGACCCCACGGGCTAACCGGAGGTTGGCCTGCCGCGGTCTTGCCGCCGCTGCCACCGTGGGGGTGATCGACTGCATTCATCACCACACCGCGAACCGTCGGACGCACGCCGCGCCAACGCATCGCACCGGCTTTGCCGATCGATTCAAGGTTATGCTCTTCGTTGCCGACATCGCCAATCGTGGCGCGGCAATCGACATGCACCTTGCGAATCTCACCGGAACGCAAACGCAACTG
>JANNMV010000459.1:0-3016 GCA_031398205.1 Pseudomonadota bacterium
GACGGCGTAAATCTCGGACAACAGATTTTTTCCAAGCTCGATAATTTGTCAATTCCGTCGATCGCGTTAATCAACGGCTATGCCTTTGGCGGCGGTTTGGAATTAGCACTCGCTTGCACCTTTCGACTCGCGGCTCGCAACGCGAAAATGGCCTTGCCGGAAATCAAGCTGGGCCTCATTCCCGCCTACGGCGGCACGCAGCGTTTGCCGCGCGCGGTCGGCGAATCGCGCGCGCTGGAGATGATTTTGTCCGGCCGCAATGTCGATGCGCCGGAAGCGGAACGAATCGGCCTGATCAATCGCCTAGTCGACGGCGACCTACTTGCATCGGGCATCGAGTTCGCTCGCGGCTTCAGTAGCCAGAGCCTTTCGACGTCGCGGCTCGCGCGTCAAGCAGTGCATCGCGGGCTCGATGGCTCCCTGGGGGAAGGAATCGAGCTTGAAGGTGATCTTTCCACTCAAGCCTACCAAACTCAAGACGCGAATGAAGGCATGACGGCGTTCATCGAAAAACGCAAAGCGAAATTCAGCGACCGATGAACGTATTCGACCGGCTCGATAAATTGCCCGAGTTTAACGCGGAAGAACTCGCGGTGTTAGAAAGCGTGCGCGCGCTGTGTCGAGAAAAGATCGCGCCGCGCGCGGCGTACTATGACCGCGGCGCCGAATTTCCCTGGGACAATGTCAAGGCCATCAACGCGCTCGGCTTAAACGCGATGTTCATCCCGGAAGCCTACGGCGGTGCGCCGCTGTCCTACGCCGCCTACCTCGCCTGTGTACGGGAAATCAGCAAAGCGTGCGCATCGACGGGAATAATCTGGGCGACGAATTTTCACGCCATCAAACCGCTAATCGATTTCGGCACGGAACAACAAAAGCGTCGGCTGTTACCGCCCATGGCCGAAGGCAGCTTGGCATCACTTGTCATCACCGAGCCCGCCGCCGGTTCCGATGCAACGGGTATGAAAACCAAATTTACGCCGCAGGGCGATGCGGTCATCATCGACGGCGGCAAGACCTTCATCACTAATGGTGACGTGGCCGATCTATTGTTGGTATTCGGCAAATGGAGCGCGATCGACGACAGCAAAGCGTCCATTTCCGCCGTCGTTGTCGAGAAAAATACGCCGGGCCTGAGCGTCGTACGCAAGGAAGACAAGATGGGTCACCGCGCATCGAGCACAGCGGCGCTCGCATTCGATGGTTGCAAAGTTCCTCGAAGCAATTTGCTCGGCGCGCCCGGCGCGGGGCTGAATATTCTTTTGGCGTCGCTGAATAAATCTCGCCCGAGCGTCGCAGCCCATGCCTTGGGAATCGCCCGCGCGGCATTTGAGGATGCAGTCGGTTACATTAACGAGCGCAAGCAATCGGGTCGCAAGGTTTTGGAGTTTCAAGGAATACAATTTTTGATCGCCGATCTCGCCACGGAACTGGCGCAATGCGAAGCGTGGCTCTGGCATGTGGCGGGGTTAGTCGATCGCGGCGAAGCGGATTTCGGCGTCGAAGCCTCAATGCTGAAGATGCGCGCATCGGATCTCGCCATGCGCATTGCCACAGAAGCGGTTCAGTTGTACGGCGGCTACGGCTACTGCAAGGATTATCGCGTTGAGCGCCTGATGCGCGATGCGAAAATAACGCAAATTTGGGAAGGCACCAATCAAATTCATCGCCAATTCATCGGTAAAAGTTTCATCGCAAGATAATATGGCCATCAAAACCATCGGCATCGCAGGGTGTGGCACCATGGGCGCGGGCATCGCCATTGTCGCCGCTCGCGCCGGCTTTCGCGCCGTCGTGTTCGATACGCGACCCGATGCCTTGGAAAAAGCGCGCAAACAAACCCAGGGCTTTTTCGCCAAATCCGTGGAGAAGGGCAAGCTCACGGCTGCGCAGGTCGATGCCATTATGGCGAACTGGGTCGCCACGACTAAGATCGACGATCTGGCGCAATGCGATTTGGTTGTCGAAGCGGTATTCGAAGACCTGAAAGCGAAGCATCAATTATTCGGCGCGCTAAACAAAGTATGTCCTCCCCACACAATTTTCGCGTCCAATACCTCGACGCTTTCGATTACCGAAATTGCCGCCGGCAGCGGGCGCGATGATCGCGTCGTCGGCATGCATTTTTGTTTGCCGGCGCAACTGATGAAACTGGTGGAAATGTCGCCGGGGATCAAGACCAGCGAAACCGCGTTTCAACAAGCCTGGGTATGTTGCAAAGCGCTGGGCCAAAACCCCGTCAAGACCAAAGACAATCCGGGTTTTATTCTCAACTATTTTTTGGTGCCGTTTAACAACGATGCCATTCGCTTAGTCGAACGCGGTGTTGCGGAACCCGCGGACATCGATCGCGCCGTCAGGGTCGGTCTGGGCTATCCCATGGGCCCGCTGGAGTTGCTCGACTTGGTCGGACTCGACACGCAATTGCTGCTATGCGAAGCGCTGTACGGCATGACCAACGAGCCGCGCAACGCTTGCCCGCCGCTGGTCAAGCGCATGATCGCCGCTGGCCATCTCGGACGCAAGACCGGGCGTGGGTTTTACACGTACAACAAAGATGCGATGTTCGGTGGCTAGTGTCATGCTTCATCTTGCTTGGAATTTGTGCCTAGCGATTTTGGCGCGCGCATTACTTTACCCACATTGTCGTTCCCGCGAAGGTGGGAACCCATACGGTCTAACGAGGTGTGAGATCGACACATCGCGCGAAAACGCGTTTCGGGATAACCTTATCGGCCTCGGGTCACAGGCGCTTCGCATGGAAAATTAATATGGAATTGGCTATGACACAATACAACAGAACATGAATTATTCAGTTATCCGAGCGGGTACGAGCCGTTCATTTGCCGACGATCATCCGTTATTTGCGAATGGGAGTGATGGTGGCGATGCCATTGTGATCCTGGGCAAAGCTGCCGGTACGGCCTTGCAATCCATTCCAGATCGCGCCGCGAAAGCCGTCGTACTAGTAGAACTAGGTACGGAATGTCTTGGCGTACACACCGGTGAAAGTCGC
>JANNMV010000478.1:0-1783 GCA_031398205.1 Pseudomonadota bacterium
GTGTGCGACCAGCCGGGGTCGCTACGGTGGAAGGTGAAAAGAATCAGCGCCAAATAACAGCCAACTGCGGCGAGTAACAGCCATGAGGCTTCGCGAAGCAGTCGCGTCAGCTTGGGTGACATGGGCTCGGCGGGGCGCGCCATATTGGGCTTGAACAATCCGAACATTGTGACCATTTAAAACAAACTTGGGCGCAATTATAACGTCATCGACCTCGACAAAGCGCGCAAATACCCGGAAAATTCATTCTTAAATCAAACAACTCAACATCATGACGACAAAACACCATCGCCTTATCATTCTCGGTTCCGGTCCCGCCGGTTATTCCGCTGCGGTTTATGCCGCCCGTGCCAACTTAAAACCCGTTTTGATTACCGGGCTGGCGCAAGGCGGCCAACTCATGACCACGACCGACGTGGACAACTGGCCCGCCGACGCCGATGGCGTGCAAGGCCCCGAACTAATGGAGCGTTTTTTGAAACACGCGGAGCGCTTCGGCACCGAGATCGTATTCGATCACATCAATCGCGTTCAACTCAAAGAAAAGCCGATGACCTTAGAGGGCGATTCGGCGACCTATACCTGCGACGCACTCGTCATCGCCACCGGCGCGTCGGCCCGTTACCTGGGTCTGCCCTCGGAAACTGCGTTCATGGGTAAAGGCGTGTCCGCTTGTGCGACCTGCGACGGCTTCTTTTACAAGGGCGAAGATGTCGCAGTGATCGGCGGCGGCAATACCGCGGTTGAAGAAGCGCTGTATCTGAGCAACATCGCCAAGAGCGTGACCCTGGTTCATCGCCGCGACAAGTTGCGCGCGGAGGCGATCTTGATCGACAAGCTGATGGAGCGCGTCAAGAGCGGCAATCTGCGCGTCGAATGGAATCAGGCTCTCGACGAAGTCCTTGGCGACAAAACCGGCGTCACCGGCATTCGCATCAAGGGCACGACGGAATCGAGCACCAAGGATATGCCATTGAAAGGCGTGTTCATCGCTATCGGCCACACGCCCAACACGCAAATTTTTGACGGCCAAATCGATATGGCCAACGGCTATATCAAGACTAAAAGCGGTAACAACGGCAACGCCACCGCGACCAATATTCCCGGCGTGTTCGCCGCTGGCGATGTGCAAGATCACGTCTACCGTCAAGCGGTCACCAGCGCGGGTACGGGCTGTATGGCCGCGCTCGATGCGCAGAAATATCTGGAAGATTTGCACTGAGATCATTCCGCGTTTAACGGGGCACCCATTGAAACACCGCGCCGATGCTGGCTCTCCGGCCCTGCCTACTGAAGACGATAATGAATTCGCGCTGTTTCGCGATGCCGTTGCTGATGTCCAACCGGTGCGCGCACCGGACAAGGTCATGCTTGAAAAGCCACGTCCCAAGCCGTTCCCCAGCCAGTTGTTGCGCGATGATCGCGAAGTGCTGAAAGAAGCGCTGCGTGATCCACTGCCCGGCGCCGAAGACTTTGAGACTTCGGAGACCTCGGTATTCGTCCGCCCCGGCCTACCGAAAAATGTCGCGCGGCGGCTGCGCAACGGCTACTGGTCGGTGCGCTATGAGTTGGATTTGCACGGCCACACCACCGACGAAGCGCGCCGCGAATTGGTGGAATTCATTCACCGCGCGCGCCACAACGGCGAACGCTGCGTTCGAATCATCCACGGCAAGGGCTTGCGTTCGCAGACCGGCGAGCCGGTGTTGAAGCAGAAGGTGCGCCACTGGCTGATGCAGAAAGACGAAATTCTCGCGTTCGTCGAAGCCTCGCCGACCAGCGG
>JANNMV010000315.1:0-1991 GCA_031398205.1 Pseudomonadota bacterium
CTCATCATGGCCGTCGGCCGCGCGCCAAACACGACGGGACTAAATCTCGATGCCGTCGGCATCAAACTCGACGCCAGAGGCTTCATTCAAGTCGACACGCAGTGCCGCACGACAACCAACAACGTTTACGCCGTAGGCGACGTGGTGCGTGGTCCGATGCTCGCGCACAAAGCCTCGGAGGAGGGCGTCGCCGTCGCCGAGTTGATCGCCGGTCAGAAGAGCCACGTGAACCTCGACACGATTCCCTGGGTAATTTACACCGCACCGGAAATCGCTTGGGTCGGCGAGACGGAGAAGCAGTTGAAAGCGCGAGGCGCAGAATATCGCGCCGGCAGTTTCCCATTCATGGCCAATGGCCGCGCAAAAGGCTTGGGTGAAACCCATGGCTTCGTCAAAATGTTGGCCGACGCGAAAACCGATCGCATTCTCGGCGTTCACATCCTCGGGCCGTTTGCGTCCGAGTTAATTGCCGAGGCCGTTGTCGCCATGGAGTTTGGCGCCTCGTCTGAAGATATCGCGCGCATCGTTCACGCGCATCCTTCGCTGTCGGAAGTGATGCATGAAGCGGCGTTGGCGGTGGATAAGCGTGCCGTGCATATTTGAGAACTTAGGACGCAATCCTACCAACTCGTCATTGCGAGCAAAGCGAAACAATCTCGTTTTTAGCGACCGTTAGGTTGCTTGGTCACATCGTTCCTCGCAATGACAAATCATATTAAGCATGCCTGAAGATCCAATAGCAGAGCGCCTCTCCGATCATGCCTTGCCAGGAGCCGCACTAGTGGGCCCTCTGCACTGGTATGTAAAACAAAAACTCAATGACAGCTTTCGCGCCGACCCGGCGCAGGAACGCGCCGCCGTACGCCTGCAACAATTGTTCGATGAACTCATCGAATTCAAGTCCTATCGCGGCCGGCCGTTCATGAAAACTTTCGGTCGCCGCTCACCACCGCGCGGGCTGTATATCCACGGCAGCGTCGGACGTGGCAAGAGTATGTTGATGGACGCGTTTTACTCGCAACTGCCGTATCGGCGCAAACGGCGCGTGCATTTTCATGCGTTCATGCAAAGTATTCACCGCGAACTCGCTGCGCTAAACCAAGAAACCGATCCGTTAGTTCACGTTGCTGAAAAACTTGCACGCGACGTGCGTGTGCTGTGCTTCGACGAATTCCATGTCAGCGACATCGGCGATGCGATGATCCTGGCGCGCCTGTTGGAAACGATGTTCGCGCGCGGCATTGTTTTCGTGATGACCTCAAACTATCGGCCCGATGCGCTTTACCCGAATGGCCTACAGCGCGAACGATTTCTTCCGGCCATTGAACTCATTAAAAATAATCTCGATATCATCGAACTCGATGGCGCTACGGATCATCGCTTGCGCAGTCTGGAACAACTCAATCTGTATCATTCGCCGTTGGGTTCAAGCGCCGATGAAGCGCTGCTGCGAACTTTTACAACACTGGCCTCGGGCGCGCCACGCAGCGCGGCGATCGCAGTGAATGGCCGTAAGATTCAAGCTAGGAGCGCGTCTTCAGGCATCGGTTGGTTTGAGTTCGCCGAACTCTGCGGCACCGCCCGTTCGCAATCGGATTACCTGGAACTGGCGAAACGCTTCCACACCATCATGCTTGCCAACGTCTCGCGCATGACCGCGGAACACGCATCGGAAGCGCGCCGCTTTACCTGGCTCATCGATGTGCTCTACGATCAGCGGGTCAATTTGATCATGAGCGCAGCGGTGCCGATGGAGGATTTGTATCGCAACGGACCGAATAGCCAAGAGTTTCCGCGCACCGTCAGCCGTCTGCGAGAAATGCAATCGCGCGAGTATCTTGCGTATCAGCATGTAGGATAAAATATCTTCATTCCAAATCCATTGTTATCGAGACAAAAATGTTCAAAGGCATTCTCCTAAGCAAAACCGACGCCGGCACCGAAGCAAAAATCGCCGACATCAACGAAAGCGATTTGCCGGAAGGCGATGT
>JANNMV010000493.1:0-1833 GCA_031398205.1 Pseudomonadota bacterium
CAGCGGAAACACGCCAACCAGTAATAGCAAAAAAATCGATGGCGCGACCAGCAACTGTTTGAAGTTACGATCGACAAAGCCGCTGTGGTGCCGTGAACTTAAATTCAAATTGCTCTCAAAGTTATCAAAGATGTTTGGACAGTTGGCCGCCAGCCCCTCATGGCCCTGGCCCTACGCCAGGGCCATGAGGGGAGACACAGCACTAGCCAATAACCAACATCAATACGGTAAGTCGCAAACCTCTAAGCAAGAGCGCCGGTCAAGCCGGCGCTCTTGCTAACTCAAGTACGCGGCCGAAAACTACTTCGGATACGCGCCACCCTTGGCGGCCCACGCGTTATAGACGGCCTTTTGCTTATCAACACCGATTTTCGCAGTCGTCTCATCCCACGATTTAGCGACATCGTCCATAATCGCTTTCGGATCGTCACCGGCCCACAAACGGCTGATACCTTGACGCAGCGCTTCTTCGTATTTATCCGTCTGAATCAAAGAAAGATCCAGCAAACCGGTTTTGGAACCCGCTTGTAACGCAGCAAGGTACTCCTTGGCATCGGGCCACTTTGCCAAATATTCTTTGCTGGTGAAATGCGAATCGCGGAAGGGATCGCGCAAGGCGTAGGGCAATTGCACGCGCTGCATAGATATCTCTTCGCTGTTCAGCCATTGGATGAAGAGGTAAGCGAGCTCCTTCTTCTTGCTCGACGAAGCGACGGACAAGGCAAAACCTGCTGCCAGCTCCGGGTGACCACCCGGTGGCAGCGCATAACCGACCTTGCCGGCGACGGTGGATTTCGGCACCCAATCCAACGCCTTTTCATCCGCCAAATATCCGGCGGCGAAGCGCCCATAAGGCGGCCAAGAAATCGTCATCGCACTTTGACCTTTCACAAACGTCGCGAGATTTTCAACGAAGCCGAATTTCTCGACGCCCGGCGGCATGAATTTATTTTCGGCACGCCATTCGGTCAGGACTTTTACACCCATGGCATTGTTGACTTGCGCTTTCATGTTGGCGTCAAAGAACTTACCGCCTTCGTTGCGGAAGCGCTCTTGGAACATGAAGTTGCCATAGCCCGGCTCGCGGAATTGCGATGCACCGTAAATGCCTTTGTCCTTCAGGTTGTCGGTGAAAAATTGGCCGATGTCGCTGAATTGCTTCCAGGTCTTCGGCGGCGCCAAGTCGTAACCCAGTTTCGCCTTAAACGCTTTTTGCAGTGCCGGATCGGCGAACAGATCTTTACGGTAATACATCACGAACACGTCGCCGTCGTCCGGGAAACCGTAAATCTTGCCGTTCACTTTCATTTGGTTATCGCGATAGGTCGGGGCGATTTTTTGCAGTTCATCGCGGAACTTATATTTATCGACCATCGCGTCCAGTTGCTCGAGGGCGCCGGCTTGCACGAGATCGGGCATCCACGCCGGAATCACGTTCAGCGCGTCATAGGCGCCGGTTCCCGCGCGATATTCCTGCATGATCTTGGTGAACATGTCGGCGGTCGAGACTTCAACCACGCTAACCTTGCAAGACGTGAGCTTTTCCCAAAGCGGACCGGAATAGTTTTTCGGATCGAGCGATTGCAGACCCGCTTCCCAAACGATGGTAATCGTCTGGCCGTTACACATCTTCTTGGCCGCATCAACGGCCCGTTGTGCGGCGCTTTGCGCGCTCGCACCGCCACTGGACATCGCTAAAGCGATCGCCGTGGGCAGCGCAAATTTAAGCCATTTTGATACAGGTTTCATGAATATTATCTCCTCGTAGTTTCGTTTTCTTCGGTCCGCCCAAGCGGACGCCTAGTGCACGAGGATTGTAGCCTAGCCAGTTGG
>JANNMV010000495.1:0-4526 GCA_031398205.1 Pseudomonadota bacterium
AGTGCAAGGCCGGCAAACCCATGGCGCGTTTCCGTGGCAAGGCATCGATCCGGTTGTGCTCGCTGCGCAAATTGTGATTGGCTTGCAGACGATTCCAAGTCGGCAAGTCGACGTGACAATGGAGCCCTCCATTGTCACCATTAGTTGTATTCATGGAGGCGTCCGCGAGAATATTATTCCCGATCACGTGGAAATGGTCGGGACGATGCGTACGTTCAATGAAGCCATGCGCGAAGATATTCGCAATCGAATTCGCACTACGGCCAAACACATTGCTCTAAGCGCCGGTGGTAGCGCCGAGGTGCGCATTGAGCCCGGCTACGATGTCACGATCAACGATCAAGGCTTGACCGAAAAAATGGCGCCGACGTTGCAGCGCGTTGCGGGCGAGGGCAATACGTTCATCGCGCCCAAGTTGACCGGCTCGGAAGATTTTTCCAAATATCAACAAGTGATCCCGGGACTTTTTTTCTTTCTCGGGATTACGCCGCCGGAAACAAAGCATGCGGCGCCGAATCACTCGCCGCATTTTTATGTGGACGAATCCGGGCTCCTGCTCGGCGTGCGTGCACTCGCACATTTAGCACTCGATTTTTTGCATACCCATTGAGGAATAGCAATGAAGAAGTTGATTTTGTTTTACGGTTTGCTGATGTTGTTTGCAGGCAACGCCCTCAGCCAGGTGAATGATGTGAAACTCAGCGTCGAAAGTTATAGCGTTCCCGCGAAGGATGCGGGTATCGACCTTTATGTTCGCAACAAGCGGCCTGCGGATATGAAGACATTTACCCCGGAAAAGGTTTTGTTGTACGTCCACGGTGCAACCTATCCCTCTGAAACGGCCTTTGATTTGGAGCTGGATGGATTCTCGTGGATGGATTACATCGCGCGCCAAGGCTATGACGTGTATCTGCTGGATCTGCGCGGCTATGGCCGTTCCACGCGTCCTGCGGAAATGGATCAGCCGGCGAAAGACAACGCACCGATCGTCAAAACCGAAACCGCCGTGCGCGATATCGAAGCCGTGGTCGAGCATATTTTGCAACGGCGCGGAATCGAAAAACTCAATCTGCTCGGTTGGTCATGGGGCACCACCACCATGGGATCCTACGCGGCGCAAAATCCGCGGCGCGTGAACAAGCTTGTGCTCTATGCGCCGGTGTGGCTGCGTAAGGAACCACTTAAGTTACCGCCGGGCCCACTGCCCGCTTATCGAACAGTCACGCGCGAAGCCGCGAAGCAACGTTGGCTGAACGGCGTTGCGCCGGAAAAGCAAAAGGGCTTGATACCGGATGGTTGGTTTGAAGCGTGGGCCGATGCCACCTTCGCAACCGATCCTATAGGCGCGCAGCAAAACCCTCCCGTGTTGCGCGCGCCGAACGGCATAATCGACGATATTCAGAATTTCTGGGCCGCAGGTAAACCGAAATACGATCCCGCCAAAATCACCGCGCCGACCTTAATCATCCACGCCGAGTGGGATCAAGACACACCGGCCTATATGTCGCAAGCGCTGTTTCCATTGTTGACCAATGCCGCGAGCAAGCGCTACATCGTGATTGGCGAAGGCACCCACACCGTCATCATGGAAAAGAATCGCATGCAGTTGTTCCAAGAAACGCAGTTGTTTCTTGATGAATAATTTTTAAGTACCATGCCCGCGAGCGCTCTGAGCTTGGGTCGGACGCTGGTTCGTGTTTCGACGTGAAAAAAGGTTTGCGAAAAATTTACCAATTTATTCGGAAGGTTATTCATACCATCATGGCTATTGCATATCCGATGCCCTCGTATCACTTTAGCGTGCAATGGGGCGGCGCGAGAATTGGGTTTCAAGAAGTTTCCGGGCTGAACATCCAAGTTGACGCGGTCGAGTATCGCGAAGGATCAAATCCCGAATTTCATCCACTGAAAATGCCCGGACAGCTTCACTACAGCAATATCGTTTTGAAGCGCGGCATCGTGCCCAATGACAATGATTTTTTTGCGTGGATCAACACCATTCGGCTCAATACGGTCGAGCGGCGCGATATTGTCGTGCAGTTGCTCAATGGAAATCATGAGCCGGTGGTAAGTTGGAAAATTAGAAACGCTTTTCCGGTGCGCTATTCCGGGCCGGTATTGCTTGCGAACGCGAGCGAGGTGGCGATGGAAGAGTTGGAACTTGCCCATGACGGACTCAGCGTCGAAACCCAGTAGGATGGGTAGAGCGAAGCGAAACCCATCAGCCGGCGGCAATAATTTCGCAATCACCATTGTGCACGCTGAGCGATGGGTTTCGCTTTGCTCTACCCATCCTACGAGACGGCGCGCAACAGTGCCTGTGCGGCGCCGGTCAGCGCGGGATAGTCGGCCAGGATGACTTTGGTCGGAATCGCTTTCAGATAATCGCTGAAGCGGCCCTTGGTCTCGAAGCGTTGGCGAAACGGCGAGCGATCGAAGAATTCTCCCAGTCGCGGCACGATGCCCCCACCGATGTATACGCCGCCGCGCGCACCGAGCGTCACCGCTAAATTTCCCGCCGCCGTTCCTAACATGCCGCAAAAAGTGTTCATCACATCGCGACACAAATCATCGTTGCCGCGTAACGCGCGCTCGGTGATCGTCGCCGGTGTGGGCGCGGGGCCGCTCGCGCCTTCCAGTTCCGCGATAGCGCGATAGAGCGGATCCAGACCGATGCCGGAGATCAGGCGTTCCCCCGATACGTGCTCAAACTCGCGCCAGGCGATGCGCAAAATTTCCGTCTCGCGGATGTTCGCCGGGCTAAAGCTGACGTGGCCACCTTCGCCCTCAATCGGCACCCAGCCATTTTTCGTTGGCAGCAAGCCGGAGACACCCAGCCCGGTGCCCGCGCCGATGAGCGCGATGGCGGCATTTGCCGTCGCTTGACCGCCGCCCACTTGGCGTAGTTGCGCCGCGCTCAGGTGTGGCAGCGATAGCGCGAGCGCGGTGAAATCGTTCAGCATTAACAGGCGTTCGACGCCAAGTGATTGGCGTGTTTCTTCGACCGAGAATGCCCAGTGATTGTTGGTGAATTGGATACGGTCAGCGCCGACGGTTGTCGCTACCGCCATGGCGATTTCGTGAGGCCGCGGTGCGCTGGTTTCCTTGAGATACGCTTCGATTGCATCTACCGGCCCAGCGTATGGGTCGCAGCTCATCGATCGTTCGTTCGACAACGTGCCGGCGTTATCGAAGAACATGGCGAAGCGCGCATTGGTGCCACCGATGTCGGCGACTAAACGCGGGAGATGGTGTTGCCCATCGAGCATAAAAAATCCTACCCTAGTTTTTTTCGAACGGTAAAAATTGCGACGATAGCCATAATGGCCCTGGCCCTAGGCCACCCCGTAGGCCACCAGTAGGTTAGCCGAAGGCCTCGGGCAATGAGGGACAGCTTATATTGTCACAGGTAACGACCATTTAAAGTCGCGGTGTGGATAGATTATCGAAAGCGCCGGAAAAACGCGCGGATATCATCAGCCAACAATTGCGGCTGCTCCAGCGCGGCAAAGTGACCGCCTTTTACCATCGTGGTCCAGCGTTGGATGTTGTAGAAACGCTCGGCGATGGAGCGGGGCGGGCGCAAAATTTCTTTTGGGAACGCCGCGTAGGCGGTCGGCACTTCCACCCGCCTGCCATCGGGAATCGGCCACGGGCCGTGGGCGCGGGCGTAGTACGGCCAGCTCGCGGAATTGATCGCGCCGGTAGCCCAGTAAAGTGTGATGTTAGTGAGCATTTCGTCACGCGTGATCACGTTCTCGATGTTGCCGTCGCAATCGCTCCACTTGTGGAATTTTTCCACAATCCACGAGGCCAGACCGGTAGGCGAATCGGTTAGGGCGTAGGCCAAGGTTTGCGGCTTGGTACCCATAATCGCTTGATAGCCCGTTTCCTCTTTCATGAAATGTTGCAATTCCTTGAGAAATTGTTTTTCTTCATCGCTGCCGGTGTCGGCCAAGGTTAAATCGCGGCGCACGCCGAGGAGATTGATATGAATGCCGTGCAGTTGCTCCGGATGATCGAACGCCAGGCGCGAGGTGACGAACGCGCCCCAATCGCCGCCTTGGGCGACGTAGCGATCGTAACCCAGCACATCTTTCATCAGGGTCGCGAATGCGGCAGCCATCTCGATGGCGCCGAAGCGCGGCTGGTTCGGCTTGAACGACAAGGTATACCCCGGCAACGAGGGCGCGACGACGGTGAACGCATCGTTCGGATCGCCGCCGTAGGCTGCCGGATTGGTGAGCATCGGAATGAGTTTATGAAACTCCACGATCGATCCCGGCCAGCCGTGTGACAACAACAACGGCATGGGCTTTGGGCCGATGCCTTGCTCGTGAATGAAATGCAGATCGATGCCCGCGAGCGGCACGCGAAATTGTTTGAAGCGATTGAGTCGCGCCTCTTGCTTGCGCCAGTCGAAGCCGTCGCGCCAATAGGCGGTCAATTCTTTTAGATAGGCGAGGCTGGCGCCGTATTGCCATTCTTCACCGGGCGCTTGATCGGGCCAGCGGGTGCGCGCAAGG
>JANNMV010000558.1:0-8749 GCA_031398205.1 Pseudomonadota bacterium
GAAGTGACGACGCAGCGCCAGCTCATTGCGAAACGTTTAATTGCCGAGCACGCCACGTCGTCGGTACCATAGCGTCATCACGAAGCAAAATGGGAGGGCGCTTGGCCACAGCAAAAGAAGTAGCCGATTCGATGTACTCGCGCGACCGCGCCTCGCAATGGCTCGGGCTTAAGATCGTCGAGGTGCGCCAAGGCTACGCGCAACTCACCATGGAAGTGAAACCCCACATGGCGAACGGTCACGATCTCGGCCACGGCGGACTCACATTCGCGCTGGCCGATTCCACCTTCGCATTCGCTTGCAACAGTTACAACATCAACGCCGTCGCCGCGGCGTGCAGCATCGAATTCCTCGTGCCGACGCGGGTTGGCGATGTGTTGACGGCGACAGCACAAGAACAAGCGCTGAACGGACGCAACGGTGTTTACGACGTGCGCGTCACCAATCAGCGCGACGAAGTGGTGGCGTTGTTTCGCGGTAAGTCAACGCAGATACGCGGCAGCGTCATTCCCGAAACCATAGAGTCATGAATTCATTCCAACTCGAAGCCATCGAGAAATCCAGCATCGACGAGCTACGCGCGCTGCAACTGTCGCGACTGCAATGGTCGCTGCAACACGCTTACGACAACGTCGCGCACTATCGAAAAAAGTTCGACGCGGCGGGGGTGCAACCGATTGATCTCAAAACGCTAGAGGATCTCAGCAAATTTCCGTTCACGGCGAAGCAAGACTTACGCGAAAATTATCCGTTCGGATTGTTTGCCGTGCCGCGCGAACAAGTGGTGCGCATTCACGCCTCAAGCGGCACCACTGGAAAGCCCACGGTCGTCGGCTATACCGCGAAGGACATCGACACTTGGGCGAATTTGATGGCGCGCTCAATTCGCGCATCCGGCGCGCGGCCGGGCGATAAGGTCCACGTGTCCTACGGCTACGGCCTATTCACCGGCGGCCTCGGCGCGCACTATGGGGCGGAACGCTTGGGCCTCACGGTCATTCCGTTCGGTGGCGGCCAGACGGAACGCCAAGTGCAACTCATCTGCGATTTCGAGCCGGACATCATCATGGTCACGCCGAGTTATATGCTGGCCATCGCCGACGAGTTCGCCCGTCAAGGACTCGATCCGACGCAGTGCAGTTTGCGCGTCGGCATCTTTGGCGCCGAGCCGTGGACGGACGAAATGCGCGCGACGATTCAAACACGACTGTCACTGTCCGCCGTCGACATCTACGGCCTGTCGGAGGTGATGGGTCCCGGCGTAGCGAACGAATGCCACGAAACCAAAGACGGCCCGACGATCTGGGAGGATCATTTCTATCCCGAAATCATCGATCCGCAAAGCGGCGCGGTGTTGCCCGACGGTGAATTCGGCGAGCTGGTTTTCACCTCGCTGACCAAGGAGGCGCTGCCGGTGGTTCGCTATCGCACCCGCGATCTCACGCGCTTGTTGCCCGGCAGCGCACGCACCATGCGGCGCATGGCGAAGATCACCGGCCGCTCTGACGACATGCTGATCATTCGCGGCGTCAATGTCTTTCCGACGCAGATCGAAGAATTGTTGCTCAAGCAAGAAAAACTCTCACCGCACTATCAATTGGTCGTAGAAAAATATGGGCATCTGGATGCGCTGTCCGTCAGCGTGGAAATGCGGCCCGAATTGGCCAACGAAAATCAAACCGAACAACAGCTTGCCGCCCGCGCGTTGGAGCAGGCGATCAAATCGTATGTCGGTGTGTCGGCGAGTGTGATTGTTCAGCCACAAGGCGGCATCGAGCGATCAATGGGCAAAGCGAAGCGTGTGATCGATAAGCGGCTGACTGCGTAGCGAAGTCAGTTGTTGGGAGGCGCGATCCAATTGAAAAGCGCCAAGCCGCCATCGACAACCAACGTCGTCCCGGTCACGTAGGCGGAAAACCGATTGCTCAAAAGCGCGATCGCGGCATTGCCGACATCTTCTGGCGTGCCGACGCGGCCCAGGGCGATCTTGTCGATCAGGGTAGCAGGGTCGGCTGAGAATCCGCCGCCGGGAATCGCCCCTGGGGCAATCGCGTTGACGCGAATTCCGTGTCGCCCGTAAGCGCGCGCCAGTTCCTTCATGACCATGGTGGCGCCGGCTTTGGCCGCGCTGTAATGGGGTAGGTTACGGGGTGTATCGGCGTGCAATGAGGTGAGAAACAAAATCCGTCCGGCGATCTTGTGGTCGCGCATGTGTTGGGCCGCGCCACGTCCCAGCTTGAACCCCGAGGTTAAATTTACCGACGTCATCGCCAGCCATTGCTCGTCGGTCACCGCGTCGGCGGTTTGATGTTCTTCGCGCTTCGGGCTGGCGCTGTGAACCAGAATGGAAAGTTGGCCGAGTTTCTGGATCGCGCCGCGCAACAGTTTTTCCGCGCCATCCGGTTCCGACAAATCACGGTGAATGAAATTCGCTGATGCCCCTTCGGCAACGATTTCGTCGGCGATACGCTGACCGCCAATAGCGTCGATATCCGACAGCACCGTGCGCGCGCCCTCACGCGCCAATGCGAGCGCGATGCCACGGCCGATGCCGGACGCGGAGCCGGTGATTAGGGCGGTGTCGCCCTTGAGGAGTTGATTCATGGTCCAGCCTTAGTTTAAACGACGAGTCTACATCGATCTACGGCGCTAAATCTATGCTGAAGGATGCTTGTCTGCAAACCGCATAGCGAATGGGTCTTGGCGATGCATGCCCGAAGAGCCGCTCTGAAAGCCCCTTTCAACCGTGCAGCCTTATTGGTCTAGCAACATACGTCAGAAAGATCTGCAAGTAAGTTATCAGTTGTTCCAGTAATACTGGTAAATAATTAATTTGCATCAATTGGTTATATGAGCATCAATGTTGGCAAATAATCTCGCTAACTTATGTATTACGCGCCTCATCAATTTGAACCGCTTCTGCCGGCGCCGCGTCTACAGGCGCCGCTACTCGCCAAAGCTCACGATCTGGCGCGAGCCGCGTTGCAGCTCGTCGGCCGGCCGGTTCCTGCCGAACTTCGTACGCTGCTGCGCGGGATGAACTCCTACTACACCAATCGAATCGAGGGCCAGCATACCCGTCCCCGCGAGATTGAACAGGCGTTGCGCAAAGACTTTTCGGATAATCCGAATCCTGCCGCCAAGTGCAGTTCATGGCAGCGACGCTCAATTTATCGGCCATGGGACAACGTATCGCAGCGTGCCTTATATTC
Source organism: Pseudomonadota bacterium (assembly GCA_031398205.1). Lineage (GTDB taxonomy): Bacteria > Pseudomonadota > Gammaproteobacteria > Burkholderiales > JALYOK01 > JALYOK01. The sequence goes on from JANNMV010000558.1 coordinate 3,213, forward strand.
GAGGAGCAGAGTGTATGTTCCGGCGTACGTCGCGAGTCGCTGCACCCGCTCCACTATTTGTATTCCACCGGGGCGGAATTGGAGCGCGGAGAATTCAAGTCGATGATGGCGTTAGGCGATCGGACTGCCGTCAGTGCCCTGGCGGCACTACTCAAACGAGGAATCCTTAAGTCCGATACGCCACAGGGGAAAGTAAGATTCGCGCTGCCGTTGCACGCCCTTCGATTCTATTTTCCGGCGCTTTGGTCCGAGGCGGCGGCCGACCCGGGCTAAAGCGGCGTACGCTGATTGAAACTTAAGCTATCGCCTGATGAATGCGCACAAGGGCATTCTTTAAATTCTCCATCGACGTCGCGAATGAAATCCGAATATAACCTTCGGCGCCGAAGGCCGATCCCGGCACTACCGCTACGCCGGCTTTCTCTAGCAGATATGCACTGAACGCTAGATCATTCGCGGCTTTCATGACGCCACGTTTCGCGAGCGATTCGATCGCGCCGCGCATATCGGGAAACGCGTAGAACGCGCCGCCCGCCGGAATGCATCTCACACCGGGCATAGCGTTAAATGCTTCGACGACATAAGCGTGGCGTTCTTTGAACGCTTTCACCATCGGCGTGATGCAGCCTTGATCGCCGTTCAGCGCGGCTTCGGCTGCGAATTGCGAGATCGAGGTCGGGTTCGATGTGCTTTGCGATTGCACATTTTCCATGGCGGTAATGATGTTCTCCGGGCCGCCGCAATATCCGATGCGCCAGCCCGTCATGGAATAGGCTTTCGATACGCCGTTCAGGGTCATGGTGCGCGGATATAAATCCGGGCAGACGTTGAGGATGTTGGTGAATTTTTCATCCGTCAGGCGAACGTGTTCGTACATATCATCCGTAGCGATTAACACCTGGGGGTTGGCGCGCAACACTTCGCCCAGCGCCGTTAACTCCGCCGCGGAATACATCGCGCCTGTAGGGTTGCTCGGGCTGTTGATGACGACCATTTTCGTTTTCGCACTGATCGCCGCTTGCAATTGCGCCGGCGTCATCTTGAAGCCTTGCTCAATGCCGCATTCGACAATCACCGGTTTGCCTTCGGCGATTAGCACAATGTCGGGATACGACACCCAATAGGGCGCGGGAACGATCACTTCGTCGCCTGGGTTGATTATGGCGAGACACAGATTGAAGAAACTCTGCTTGCCGCCGACAGATACCAAAATTTGTTTCGCTGCGTAGTCGAGCCCGTTGTCGCGTTTAAATTTAGCGATGATCGCTTGCTTCAGCGTTGCGGTGCCGCCGACTGGCGTGTACTTGGTGAAGCCCTTGTTAATCGCAACGATGGCCGCATCTTTAATGTGCTGCGGTGTATCGAAATCCGGCTCGCCGGCGCCAAGTCCAATGACATCTTGACCTTCCGCTTTCAATTTAGCGGCGCGCGCGGTGACGGCGAGGGTGGGGGAGGGCTTGATAGCTTGTACACGACGTGACAGTTCCAACTTCTACTCCTAGTAAGGTGATGTGATTCGGGACGGGAATGGGCTAAAATACAATGTTTTGCGAGGGAAATTATACCAGTGATCGCGACCTTCCCGAATAGCCCGTTCAAGCTATATCAGCCGTTTCTGCCGGCAGGTGATCAACCGCAAGCAATCGAGAAACTGGTCGACGGCATCAACGATGGCCTCGCGTTCCAAACACTGTTAGGCGTCACCGGTTCCGGCAAAACATACACGATGGCAAATGTCATCGCGCGCATCGGCCGACCGGCGCTGATCCTCGCGCCGAACAAAACCCTCGCGGCGCAGTTGTATTCGGAGATGCGCGAATTTCTGCCGGAGAATGCGGTGGAATATTTCGTTTCCTACTACGATTACTACCAACCGGAAGCCTACGTTCCGTCGCGCGATCTGTTCATCGAAAAAGATTCCAGCATCAACGAACACATCGAGCAAATGCGCCTCTCGGCGACAAAATCCCTACTCGAGCGCGACGATACCGTGATCGTCGCGACGGTGTCGTGCATCTACGGTATCGGCGATCCGGTGGATTATCACGGCATGATTTTGCATATCCGCGAGAAAGAAAAAATTTCTCAGCGCGACATCATCAAGCGCCTGACAGAAATGCAATACCAGCGCAACGAAATAGAATTCAAACGCGGCACGTTTCGCGTGCGCGGCGATGTGCTTGACGTGTTTCCGGCGGAACACGCGGAGACGGCGCTGCGCATCAGCCTATTCGACGACGAAGTCGATCGGTTGGATTTATTCGATCCACTCACCGGCCAGATTCAGCGCCGCTTATCGCGCTTTACCGTTTATCCGTCGAGTCACTACGTCACGCCGCGTGAAACGACATTGCGCGCGATCGAATTTATCAAGCTCGAGTTGCGCGAGCGCATCGAGCAATTCGTCAGCGAAGGCAAGTTGCTGGAAGCACAGCGCATCGAACAGCGCACCCGCTTTGATTTAGAAATGCTCAACGAAATCGGTTTTTGCAAAGGCATCGAAAATTATTCGCGGCCGTTATCCGGCCGCGCCGCAGGCGAGCCACCGCCGACTTTGATCGACTATCTGCCGAAAAAAGCGTTGATGATTATCGACGAATCCCATGTCAGCGTGCCGCAGGTTGGCGCCATGTACAAAGGCGATCGCGTGCGCAAGGAAAATTTGGTCGAGTACGGTTTTCGCTTGCCCTCGGCGCTGGACAATCGGCCGCTGCGCTTCGATGAATTCGAGAAAATGATGCGTCAAGTGGTATTTGTTTCGGCTACGCCATCGACTTATGAAGCGCAACATCAGGCGCAAGTGGTCGAGCAAGTCGTGCGGCCGACCGGACTGGTCGATCCGCAGATCGAGGTGCGACCGGCGTCCCACCAAGTGGACGATTTGCTGTCTGAAATCAAGTTACGCACAGACAAAAACGAACGCGTGTTAGTGACCACGCTGACCAAGCGCATGGCGGAGGATTTGACCGACTATCTCGCTGAACACAAGGTGAAAGTGCGCTACTTGCATTCCGACATCGAAACCGTCGAGCGCGTCGAAATCATTCGCGATTTGCGCATGGGCGTGTTCGATGTATTGGTTGGGATTAACTTATTGCGCGAAGGATTGGATTTGCCGGAAGTTTCTCTGGTCGCCATTCTCGACGCCGACAAGGAAGGTTTTTTGCGCTCCGAACGTTCGCTGATTCAAACCATCGGCCGCGCTGCGCGGCACTTGAGCGGCACGGCGATTCTTTACGCGGACAGAATGACCGAGTCGATGAAAAAAGCCATCGGCGAGACGGAGCGTCGCCGCAACAAGCAAATCGCCCACAATCTCGCCGAGGGTATTACGCCGGTCGGCGTGTCGAAAAAAATCAAAGACATTATCGAGGGAATTTACAATCCGGACACGCAGCGCGAAATGCTCAAGGCCGCGCAGGATGGCGCGAAATATGATGCCATGAGCGAGAAACAGATGGCCGCGATGCTGAAGAAGCTGGAGAAACAAATGTTTGACCACGCCAAGAATTTGGAATTTGAGCAAGCCGCGAAAGTACGCGATCAACTAAAGATGCTGAAGCAGAAATTATTCGTTAACCCCGAGTAGTTTTACTTCGCCAGGCACCGTGCCAGGAGCCGCTCCCTGCCGGGGTGGCCCAGGGCCATTGGCGCGTGGCAAGGCATGACCGGAGAGCCGCACTGGCCTTGGCTGGTAGGGCCGTGGCGCTATTAGCTAACTGGGATCGCGCAGGAAAAGTTGGGTACGCAGTAGCGCGGCGACGTCGTTTGTATCCACGCTCGCTGTGCTGCCGGCCTCGGCAAAGTAGTACACGCGACCGGAAATTGGGCCACGAAGCGATAATTTCCCTGAGCCGAGGTATCGAACACGTGGATCGTTGCCCACTGGCGGCGCAGGCACTTTTGCGGCCGCCGGAGGAATCGAGGGCCGGTCTAATCGTGGGCGTGCGATGGCTGCTGCCGCCGCACGCTTTTGTCCGCAGCATGACATCACTATTCTCCTGAGCCGGAGTTGATTGAAGTAGATGAATCCGATAAACGCTTCAGAGCGTGTTCCAGGAGCGAGGCGCCGCCCGAGATGGCAAGCCACGCGGCTATCCACGCTGTGACTGTGTTCGCGATCATAAACGTAAACGGTAGTGCTACCCACATGCTCAGGCAATAGGGACAGTCCATCAGTTGCCCTACCGGTGCGTTACCTGCGCGAACACGCAGCTTCGCGATGATGTCAAAAGGCCCATCCTCGCGGGCGACAAGATGCGCCACCCGCCACGTCGCGAGTATGGCGATAGCCAAACGAAACCAAGGTGACCAATCTGACAAGGGTTTGTCTAACGCGCAGGGAATGAACTTCCCCGCGCGTTTTCCTTTGTGTTTTCTCGTTAGTCTGCGTTGATTACCGAAAATGAAAAACTCGGTGTCACATGAATGTCCCCTGGATCGTATTCATACATCGGCGTCTGCAGATGGCCGGCGTCGCCGCCCGCCGGGTTGAGCGCACGACTTGCCGCCCACGCACTGAAGGAATAGGTTCCCTGAAGTGCGCTCGCATCAAGGTTGAAGAAGGCGGTAATGGCCACGGAATTATCGTTCGGCGTTTCGTGCCAGTGGGCAACACCGGTCGGATTCGGCAATGGCGCCGGAAACCAGTCCGCGGGCGCACCCGACACATAGGTGATCTCACCCCCGCCACAACCGCCGCCACCCAGCGCGATGTTGCGAAGGTGGTTTGCCGAGGCTGAAAAGGTGACGCGGAACTCAAGGCTCTGTGGCGCCGCGCCGCGATTGACCACCGGGCACGGGAAGGTGAGGGGCAAGAACGAACCGACACCATTCTTACGGTACTCTACTTGGAACGATGTCGTCGGATAAGCATTGTCTACGTTGAACGCGACAGTGTCCGTCGCGGGTTGCGGTGCGAGCGGTATGCCACCGGAACCCAACTCGATCTTGAGGACATGTTTGCCGTTTCCAAATTGATAGGTGTTCCAGTCAAGCACGAGCTTGGGTGGCTCCCAGTCATTCGGGTTGGCGCCTTTCGGAATTACCATGTCGTACCAGCCATTCGGGTCGGATGTTACGTATTGATACTGCGTAATCGTACCCGTTGGATCAAGTCGGGTAACCCACCACGCCTGGTTGAGTACTGGCAGGAACGGGCCACCATTGTAGCTATCGAGCACGCGATACTGGGTCGCGTTGGCGCCCACGTCCACGCAGCCATATATTGGCACGACGCCGTAGAAAGGTGACTGGGCGTCCGGATTCGGAAGTGGATCGAGCGGATTACCGGACGGGTGTGGGCGATTGGGACGCACGGCATAGCCAGCTATCGGATCGTACATCGTCGTATCGCCGCGCACCGGCATCCGCCCCGCCCGATAGATGGCAGGCGTATTGCCGCAGGCAATGTCGATAATCTCCCCACACTCTGGAATCGAAATCGCGATCGGTGATGCGATCAGTTTGACCGGCGGCAGGTTGCCGGCGTCCCAGCGCACCTTGAAAAATCCCTCCGAATAAATTGTCTCTTCGAT
>JANNMV010000561.1:0-9233 GCA_031398205.1 Pseudomonadota bacterium
TTCGCGGTTGTGTAACTTTTTACTCGTTGCAGGCGCATCGGCTTATACTAAAAGAGTGCCGCGCGTTTGCCGGCGCCATTCAGGAGCAAAATCATGGGTAAAGTTAGACAAAGCAACAAGGAAACAAAGAAACAACCGGCGCTGACCCCGAAGGAAAAGAAGGTCGCGAAACAAACTAAGAAACAAGGGCAGGATGTGATGCATCCGCTGGTTACGCGCTGAAATTTTGTGTTGTGGTAGGTAGACGCCGGCGCTACGATTCCAGCATCGCCTTGTGACGCTGGCGCGCTGCTTCTTCTTTGATCACGTCGTCGATCTCGCGAATGACGCCGTCGACATCGGGCGGCAATTCGACGCGCTCGAAGCGACCCGTCAGCACAACGTCCGGATGTAGCGCGCCGTTTTCGTACAGCGACCAGATTTCCTTGCCATATTGAGTGGTGAGGAGTTCCGGGGCGAAGCGGCCGAAGTAGCCGGTCAGGTTAGCGACGTCGCGCGCCAACATCGCCTCGGCGCTGTTATTGCCGGCAGCATCGACCGCCTGAGGCAGATCGATAATGACCGGCCCGTCGCGGCCGACCAAGACATTGTATTCCGACAGGTCGCCGTGAACGATGCCGGCGCACAACATGCGCACCACTTGCTGCATCAAAAAGTGGTGATACTCACGCGCTTGCTCCGGCGCGAGTTCCAGATCGTTCAGCCGTGGCGCCGCCTGGCCATTCTCGTCGGCCACCATCTCCATCAACAACACGCCGTCGAGAAAGTTGTACGGCCGCGGCACGCGCACACCGGCGTTCGCAAGACGCCGCAGCGCATCGGCCTCGGAATTTTGCCACGCGCCCTCCTGCTCCTTACGCCCGTAGCGCGAGCCCTTATCCATGGCGCGGGCACGACGGCTGTTCTTCACCTTACGGCCTTCGGTGTACTTGGCGGCCTGGCGGAAGCTGCGCTCGGTGGTGAGCTTGTAAACCTTCGCGCAGCGAATCTCGTCGCCGCAGCGGACGACGTAAACCATCGCCTCCTTACCGCTCATGAGCTGAATGATGACCTCGTCGATTAGTCCTTCCTCGACGAGCGGTTCAATGCGTTTGGGGATTTTCAGGGGCGCCTTGTGCGCGGCTGGTGCGCGAAATGAAAGTGGGCAAGGTTTACAGGCTTTGTGGCCGAAATGGACGGGGTTGCTGGTGCTGACGAGAGGAGTCGAACCTCCGACCTACTGATTACGAATCAGTTGCTCTACCAACTGAGCTACGTCAGCAACGGGTTGAATTATAGAGTTTTACGCTTGGCGCGGCAAATCAAATGGTTCGCGAGCTTTGCGAGGCATGGCCGCAAGCCGCGTGGATACTGGTTTCCATGGCACGCCATGCCACGAGGCAAGCTGGGATTGGCTGCTGGCGTGCCTTATGCAAACAATGTCTGCAAGGCCACGCCGGGATCGTCGGCGCGCATGAATGCTTCGCCCACTAAAAATGTATTCACCTGATGTTCGCGCATTAATGCCACATCGGCCTTCGCCAAAATTCCGCTCTCGGTAATGATATGGCGTTCCTTCGGGATGTCGCGCATGAGTTCTAGCGTGATGTTCAGATCGGTGGCGAAGGTGCGCAGGTTGCGATTGTTGATGCCGACTAAGGGTGTCTTGAGTTGCAGCGCGAAATCTAATTCAGCGCGGTCGTGGACTTCCACCAACACCGCCATGCCGAGTGCCTGGGCGATGGCTTCCAATGCTTGCATTTTCGGCAACGGCAGCGCGGCGACGATGAGCAATATACAGTCGGCGCCGATGGCGCGCGCTTGGTAGACTTGATATTCGTCGACCATGAAATCTTTACGCAATACCGGCAAGCCGCAAGCGGCGCGCGCTTCAACGAGATACTCGGGCGCGCCCTGAAAAAATTGCCGGTCGGTCAATACCGAGAGACAAGCAGCGCCGTGTTTCGCATAACTTTTGGCGATGTCGGCGGGAACGAAATGGTCACGCAACACGCCTTTGCTCGGGCTGGCTTTTTTTACTTCGGCGATGACGGCAGCGCTCCCCTGCGCGACTTTGCTGCGTAACGCGGCGGCAAAATCGCGCGGCGCGGGCATAGCTTCGGCGTCGCGGCGAATCGCGGCCAGCGACTTTTCTTTTTGCGCGGCGGCGATTTCTTCGCCTTTCACCGCTAAGATTTTTTGTAGGATGTCGGACATTAAATTACTCGGCACAGCCTAAACAAAACACTAGTGTCATTCCCGCGCAGGCGGGAATCCATACTGCGTCGGTTATGGCCAAGGCCAAATGGATTCCCGCCTGCGCGGGAATGACAGTGGTTGTTTTCGGTGGCAAGAGAAATCATTCGATCAATCGCTTTTGAAAGACTGGCTAATCGCGGCCAGTTGGTCGAGTTTTTGTTTCGCCGCGCCGGACTCCAGCACTTCGAATGCTCGGCCTATGCCATCTTTCAGCGTCGCCGAATGACCGGAAACGTAAATCGCCGCACCGGCATTCAGCGCCACGATGTCGCGCGCCGGGCCCGCTTGATTGTCGAGAACGGCTAACAGAATCGCTTTCGATTCCGCTGCGTCGCTCGCGCGCAGCGCTTGCGTCGGCACCGATTTGATGCCGAACATCGCCGGCTCGATTTGGTATTCCTCAATGTGATTGTTTTTCAGTTCCGCAATCATTGTTGGGCCGCTCAGCGCGATTTCATCCAGACCATCGAGGCCGTGAACGATCATCACGTGGTGGCTACCGAGTTGCTTCAACACGCGCGCTTGAATGCCGACCAGATCGGAATGAAACACGCCCATCACTTGATTCGGCGCGGTGGCGGGATTGATGAGGGGCCCGAGAATATTGAATATCGTGCGCACGCCCATTTCCTTGCGGATCGGCGCGGCGTGTTTCATGGCGCTGTGAAAGCTCGGCGCGAACATGAAGCCGATGCCGACCTGATCGATGCAGCGCGCCACTTGCTCCGGCGTGAGCGTGATGTTGATGCCGAGCGCCTCGAGCACGTCGGCGCTGCCGCTGGACGACGATACCGAGCGGCCGCCGTGTTTCGCGACCTTCGCGCCTGCCGCGGCGGTGACGAACGCCGCAGTCGTGGAAATATTGAACGTGTGCTGACGATCGCCACCGGTGCCGCAGGTGTCGACCAAATAGTTGCGATCTTTCGGCGCGACCTTGGTCGAGAGTTCGCGTAACACCTGCGCCGACGCGGCGATTTCGCCGATGGTTTCGCCCTTGACGCGCAAGCCCATTAAAATCGCGGAGGTCTGCACCGGCGATACTTCGCCGCGCATGATCTGCCCCATAATCGCGAGCATCTCATCGTAGAAAAGTTCATTGCCTTCGATCAGGCGATTGAGCGCCTCTTGCACGGTGATCGTCATGGAGCCTCGCGAATTTCAAAATCGTGGGTGATCATTGCTGTTTTCGCCAGCATGATCGAGGCGGAGCAATATTTTTCCGCCGAGAGAGTGATCGCGCGGTCCACTTGCGTCGGGTTCAGATTTTTACCGGTGACGATGAAGTGAAAATGAATTTTGGTAAACACTTTCGGATCCGTGGCGGCGCGCTCGGCATCCATTTCGACGACACAGTCGGTAACGTTTTGCCGCGCTTTCTTGAGGATGAAAATCACATCGAATGTGGTGCAGCCGCCGGCGCCGATCAACACGGTTTCCATCGGCCGCATGCCGAGATTGCGGCCACCGGCTTCCGCCGCGCCATCCATCAAAAACGCGTGACCGCTCTCGGATTCACCGAGAAATGAAACGCCCTCCACCCACTTAATCCGTGCTTTCATGACTTTCCAATCGCTCAATCGAATGGGGATTATAACAATCGCCGAGAGGCCACGATAAAACCAAGCGGGTGCATGCCTTAAATGTGCCCGCGCCAGGCACCGCACGGAGCTTATCTCGTGGCGATGCATGCCGGCGAAGCAGCGCGGCTATTGCCTTATGGCGCGATCGAATATTCCATGGCGCTCACCTGAGACCGCGTTGGCGCGGTTAAAGCCTCGGGACGATAAAGTCATATGCGCCGTTGGTCAAAGCGCGCTGGTGAATTCGAATACTGACGCGGCGTGTGGCATAGTAGGATAAAGCCGATTTTATTCGATTTCCGAATATTGAAGGTTATTTCCCGCTATTACCGCCCAACTTCTTTGATTGACGCTGGAGTTTCAGGTGTCACCTCCTTAACCGGTCAAGGCCTTTGGCTCTGGTTTTCCTTCAGGCTTGGCCGTTTACAACGCAGTCCCCATCGTTCATGTTTCTTGAGTACTAGACAAGATCACTGCAATTAGGCACACTTCTCGACATGAAGAAGGTTTTGGTGCTGCACGGCCCGAATTTGAATCTGCTTGGAACCCGCGAACCGGAGGTTTATGGTCGCGAATCCTTGGACGAGGTAAACTTACGTTTGCGTCAACAGGCCCAGCAGGCGGGAGTGGAATTCGACGTATTTCAGAGTAATTGGGAAGGCGCGCTAGTGGATCGAATCCAAGCGGCCCGCACCGACGGTACCGGTTTTGTAATTATCAATCCCGGTGCGTTCACCCATACCAGTGTGGCAATTCGCGACGCGTTCGCGGGCGTTGCCATCCCATTCATCGAAATTCATATTTCAAATGTTTATGCGCGCGAAGCATTTCGCCACCATTCTTATCTCTCGCCGCTAGCGGCTGGCGTGATCGCGGGATTGGGCACCAAGGGTTATGAATTAGCCCTCGACTACGCGCTTAAACACATATAAGGAGTTGCCATGGACTTGCGCAAGCTCAAGGCTTTAATTGAATTGGTGCAGTCATCCGGCATTTCGGAATTGGAAATCACCGAAGGCGAAGAGCGGGTTCGGATTAACCGAACCGGCGTACCCGTCGCCGCGCCCGGCATGATGATGCAAGCTGTGCCGCAACAACAAATGATGGCGGCCCCGGCGGTTGCGGTCGCTGCGCCGGTCGAGGCGGTAGAAGAAGGCCATATCGTGAAATCCCCTATGGTCGGAACGTTTTATCGCTCGCCCTCGCCGGGATCGCCGTCGTTTATCGAGGTCGGTCAAACGGTGAGCGAAGGGCAAACGCTATGCATTATCGAAGCGATGAAGCTGTTGAACGAGATCGAATCGGACGCCGCCGGCGTGGTGAAGAAAATATTGGTGGAAAGTGGCCAGCCGGTCGAATATGGCCAGCCGTTGTTCGTAGTTGGCTAAAAGCAGGATTTAGGAGCTAGGATTTTGGATTTTGCGAAAACCCCCTCGATCCCAAATCCTCAATCCTAATTCCTACGCCAAACATGTTTGAAAAAATCCTAATCGCTAACCGCGGCGAAATCGCACTGCGAATCCAGCGCGCCTGCCGCGAGCTCGGCATCAAAACCGTTGCGGTTCATTCCGAAGCCGACGCCGACGCCAAATACGTGATGCTCGCCGATGAATCCGTCTGCATCGGACCTCCGCCATCGAGTGCGAGTTATCTCAACGTTCCGGCGATCATCAGCGCGGCGGAAGTGACCGACGCCGAGGCGATTCATCCCGGCTACGGCTTTTTGTCGGAGAACGCCGATTTCGCCGAACGGGTGGAGAATTCCGGTTTTGTGTTTATCGGTCCGCGCGCCGATACGATCCGCTTGATGGGCGACAAAGTCAGCGCCAAAGATGCGATGAAAAAGGCCGGTGTGCCGGTGGTGCCGGGTTCCGAGGGCGCTTTGCCGGACGATCCGAAGGAGTTAAAGCGCATCGCCGCTCAGGTGGGTTATCCCGTCATCATCAAAGCCTCGGGCGGCGGCGGTGGGCGTGGCATGCGCGTCGTCCATACCGAAGCGGCTCTTGTGAACGCGGTGCAATTGACCCGCACAGAAGCCCAAACGGCGTTCGGCAATCCGATGGTGTACATGGAAAAATTTTTGGAGAATCCGCGTCACATCGAGATTCAGGTCTTGGCGGATCAATTCAAAAACGCGGTCTATCTGGGGGATCGCGATTGCTCAATGCAGCGCCGTCACCAAAAAATCATTGAAGAAGCGCCTGCGCCGGGTATCAAAGAGCGCTTGCGAGATCGCATCGGGGTACGCTGCGCCGATGCCTGTAAGCGCATCGGCTATCGTGGGGCGGGGACGTTCGAGTTTTTGTACGAGAACGATGAGTTCTATTTTATCGAGATGAATACCCGTGTTCAGGTCGAGCATCCGGTGACGGAATTGATTACCGGCATCGACATTGTTCAGGAACAGATTCGCGTCGCCGCCGGAGAAAAGCTGCGCATACGCCAACGCGATGTGGTCTATCGCGGCCATTCCATCGAGTGCCGAATTAACGCGGAAGACCCCTATACCTTTGTGCCGTCGCCGGGGCGGATCAATCAATATCACGTGCCGGGTGGGCCGGGCATTCGTGTCGATTCCCACATTTATCACAATTACGTCGTTCCGCCCTACTACGATTCTTTGATCGGGAAGGTTATCTCCCATGGCGATACGCGTGAGCAAGCGCTAGCTCGCATGCGCATTGCGCTATCCGAAATGATCATTGAGGGGATCAAGACCAACATTCCGTTGCATCAGGAATTGCTGATGGATAGCGCATTCATCAAGGGCGGCACCAACATTCACTACCTGGAAGAAAAGCTCGCGCTGCGTAAGGGCAAGAAGGGATAAAATCCCTGTTCCTGTCTTCACCGGTTGTCCAATTTGAGCTGGCTTTCTGTCGCGATTCACACTACTGCTGAGATTGCCGAACCGTTAAGCGATGTGTTGCTCGCGCAAGGCGCGCTGTCGGTGACCGTAACGGATGCGGCGGACGGCGCGTCTCAAGAACAACCGATTTTTGGCGAGCCGGGCGAGTTTGCCGGTTACTGGAATGAATGCGTCGTTGCCGCGTTGTTTGCGGCCGATGCCAACGTCTCCAGCGCGATCCAGAACGCCTGCGCCGCCCTTGAAATCCCCGCCATTACGGCTTATCAAACCACCACCGTCGACGAGCAGGACTGGGTGCGTTTGACGCAAAGCCAGTTCGAACCGATTGAAGTCTCCCCGCGATTGTGGATCGTCCCGACCTGGCACTCGATACCAAACCCGGATGCGATCAATCTGCGGCTCGATCCCGGCCGCGCCTTCGGTACCGGCAGCCATCCGACCACGCTGCTCTGCTTGCGTTGGCTGGATCGCCATATTCAAGGTGGCGAAATCGTGTTGGACTACGGCTGTGGTTCCGGCATTTTGGGGATCGCCGCGGCGAAGTTGGGCGCGGCACAGGTGATCGGGACGGACATCGATCCGATTGCCGTTGAAGTCGCGCGGCTAAACGCAACCGACAATAACGTCGTGGCGAATTTTCAGTTGCCTGATCAAGTTCCCAGTCTGCTGGCCGATGTCACCGTCGCGAACATTCTCGCCAATCCGCTGCAAATGCTGGCCGAGATTATCATCGCCAAAACCCGCCCCGGCGGTTGGATCGTGCTGTCGGGTATTCTGAAAAATCAGGCGATCGGCGTGATCAACCATTATCGCCACGCGGTCGAACTTCAGATCGACGGCGAAGAGTCTGATTGGGTGTGCCTCGCCGGGAAAAAAAGCACGTGAAAAAAGTCACCACCACATGCCCGTCGTGCAACACCAGCTTTCGCGTCACGCCGCAGCAACTGGCTGCGCGCCACGGCCAAGTGCGTTGCGGCCATTGCAACACCTTGTTCAATGGCCTGGAAACCTTGGCCATGGCCGAGCAGCCGGTGCAAGCCGTGCCGCCGGCAAGTCCATCACCTCCGCCGCCGGCTAAACCCGAGGCAACGCCGGTTGAAAACCGGCTCAAAGCACGCCCTCCGCAACCGGCCGACGAGTCCGAGGCGCCGGTGCTTTACCATCCGGATTTCAAGCCCGCCGTGAGCCGTAATCGCCCGCTGTGGCTGGCGGGTTCGACGCTGATGTTGCTGCTACTACTGCTACAAGCGGCGACCTATTTCCGCGATTCCTTGGCGCGTGATATGCCAACGTTAAAGCCATTTCTGACCGTTTACTGCAACCTCGTCGGCTGCGACATTGCGTTACCGCGCAATGCCGACGCGCTCACCATCGAATCGTCCGATTTAAAACAAATTCCCGACCGGCCGCAGGAAATTATGTTCACCACGCTGCTGCGTAACCGGGCGAACTATACCCAGGCCTATCCGTCAATTGAATTGACGTTGACCGATACCACTGACCAGCCCGTGGTGAAACGCATTTTCCATCCGGCTGACTACCTTGCGGATAAAACCCAAATCCAACGCGGCATCGCGTCGTTGCAAGAAGCAAATATACGCTTGCGCTTGGAATTGATAGACTTAAGCGCAGTCGGGTATCGGTTGTTCGTTTTCTACCCCTAGCATTTTTTGAGAGTCGGCGTTGTACCAAATTCCAACTGAATTACTTTATTCCGCCAGCCATCAGTGGGTCGCGGTCGAGCCCGATGGCAGCGTCGCCGTCGGCATCACGGACTTCGCCCAAGAAGCGCTGGGCGATATCGTGTTTGTGGAATTTCCATCGCTTGGAACAGCCGTTGCCCCTAATGAAGCCTGCGCCGTAGTCGAATCGGTTAAGTCTGCCAGCGATGTATTCGCGCCGGTGTCCGGCACCATTATGGAAATTAATTCCGCGTTGCAAGCCGCGCCCGAGCAAATCAATCAAGCGCCGTACCAAGCCTGGCTATTCAAGATCAAAGTCGCCGACGCCCAAGAGTTGAACGTTCTGCTCAGCGCCGCGGCCTATCAAACCCTGACGGCGGAACAATCCAACTAATCAAGCCGCTTTAGCTTAGAATCCCGGTTTTAAATCGAACTTACATAGGAGTTATCCATGGCAACCGTTACTCTACGAGGCAATCCCGTCAATGTCGGCGGAAACTTTCCCAAAGTCGGCGACAGCGCGCCGGATTTCAACTTGACTGCGGGCGACCTTAGCGATGTGTCCCTCGCCAGCTATGCCGGTAAGCGCAAAGTGCTGAATATCGTTCCGAGCCTGGATACGCCGACTTGCGCCCAATCCGCCCGCGTGTTCAACGAGAAAGCCAGCGCCATGAGTAACACCGTGGTGCTGGTGATCGCCGCCGATCTGCCGTTTGCCATGAGCCGCTTTTGCGGCGCCGAGGGCTTAAAGGATGTCGTTGCGCTGTCGACCTTTCGCGGCAAAGATTTTCATACTAAATATGGTGTCGATATCTCCGATGGTCCGCTGCGCGGCCTGACGGCCCGCAGCGTCGTGGTGCTCGA
>JANNMV010000585.1:0-1553 GCA_031398205.1 Pseudomonadota bacterium
TTTTTGTCGCGGCGGTTGGCGCCAAGTTGCTCCGCAGGTCATTCGCGCTTGCCCTTGGGCACGCAAATTCATTGGGCATTTCAAATCAACATATTGCTTTGTCAATCACGGTAAATTTCGCCGCGACTTTAGTGCGATCCAATAGAGGGGTTTTTTACGCTGGCCAGTGATTGCCCGGCTTTGAGTTTCCGCGTGGCCATTGCAGGGTTTTGTTCCCTACCGTAATTTCGCGCATCGGATCGATCGGTACGCGTCGAACCACGGCATCAGGCTCTTTGCTGGCTGGCTTCTTTTGCCGGCGATGGGTCTGCGTCCGCGCGCCGTTTTTTTGCCTCGCCGAGCAATCGGCTAAGTTGTTCGACGGCTTTGGCATAAGCGCCCTCCATGACCGCGAGCTCGGCCAACGAAAGCGCGCTCACCACATGTTCCGCCAGGGCGGCTTTATCTTCGGGCATGCCGACGCCGATTTTTAGGCGCTGCATAGTATCGGTCTGAAACGCCTGGTGCACCGAATGCACGCCATTGTGGCCGCCGTCGCCGCCGCCTGCGCGCACGCGTATGCGGCCGGGAGGAAGTTGAATATCATCGTGCACCAGGACGCATTCCGCCGCTTCAAACCCGAGCTGGTTGGCCCATTGTTGAACAACCGCACCACTGTTATTCATGTTGGTGAGTGGCTTGATGAGGTGTACCGTCCGATCCGGCCGCTCGATTTTTGCAACCGCGCCAAGGTCGCTTTGTTGCCACGTCACGCCCTTCGCCTGAGCGAACGCCTCTAACGCGTGGAAACCGACGTTGTGCCGCGTGTTGCGAAATTGTTCGCCGGCGTTGCCTAAGCCGATGATGGCGCGAATCGGTTTAGTTTGCGCCGCATCGTCCGGTTTGGCTTGAGCCGTTGGCGGCGTAACAATTGTTGCCGTAACGCGGGGTTGTTTATTGGCTCTTTGTTCAGGCCCGGTTTCATTCGCAAAAATTTCAATTACGTCCATCAAGCATTCCTGCCGGTGGGTGCCTTTCAGCAACACCAGATCGCCGGGCTGCAACAAATCGTGCAGGTAATCGCGCGCCGCTTCGACGGAATAAAATGCCTGCAGCGCCTCGTCGTCCGGATGGCGTTTCGCCTTCAGGCATTTCGTCGCCTGGGGGCCGATGAAAATGACGTGATCGGCAATGTCGAGCGCCTCTGTCGCGACGGACATGTAGGCGCGTTGCCGCATTACCGAGCCGGAACGTTTGGAATTGCCTTCGTAGTCTGAAATGCTGCCGATGATTGCGATCTTGCGTTGCGCTGTCGCCTCGCGCAGGAAATGCAGCGCTGGGGGAACGGTCCACAGCGGGGCTTTCAAATCATCGCGAATAAACGTAATGCCGTTCGGCAGTTCCACCGGACTTAGGCGCGCCTCGAACGGCGGCGCTTCTTGCACCGCTTCGGCGATGCTCAACAGTGGCATGTCCAGCGCGATGCCGACCGCAAACGCGGCGAGCACGCTGTGCACCCAGTGTTCGCCACAGAGCTGTGTTTGCACCTGGACGGACTGACCGTCATGGATAAG
>JANNMV010000597.1:0-4648 GCA_031398205.1 Pseudomonadota bacterium
GCGGTCACTGATGTTGCCCGAGGAATTGACGAAATAAAAACTCCAGTTTTCCTCGCAAGTGAGGTAAGTTCCCCATGGCGTGTAACCATTCGCGCAATTGTTGAGCGTGCCTAGAACCCGCGTCCCGCTTGGATCCGCAGCCGTTTTTAGATATTCGCTCGCGGCCGCCGGACCGGAAATTAGCATCGGCGTATCGGCACTAATGCGTCGCCCGAAACGTGACGGGCGCACGACCTTCCATTGTTGGTTTTCCAATTTCACTTCGATCACCGACACGCCATGGGCGGCCTTCGACTTCGCGACTTTCTCCGCGGTCCATGGCGTCATGCCACCGGTATGCAGCAAGCCATCGTCGGTGTATTCGTGATTCAGCGCCAGCACGCCGTGATTTGCTTTTCCTGGAAACGGAAAAAAATGCATGCCGTCGTGATGCATGCCCGCTTGCTGCATTTGCGTTTCGGCGCTGTCGCTGGCATCGGGCTGCATCGCGGGGCCATCGGAGACAGCGTCGCCCCAGCCGTATAGAAGTTGCGCGGAATATCCGGCCGGAACGCTCACGATATCTAATTTTGACGCGGGCACTGCCCGGAAAGCCAATCCCAGTGCGGCTCCTGGCTTGATCAGCGTGCGCGCGCAGCCGGCCGTTCCGGCCAATAGCGCCGTCGCCGCGAGGCTGAATCCGCCTTGCAACAGTTGTCGACGCTTTTGGTTGATGGCCAGCACATCAGAAAAGTGTTCATTGTCGGAACAATTGCTTTCGATTTCGTCGGGGGCGTTGTGCATGATGGGCAAAGGGATGGGTGATTGACGGAATTTTACCCGAGGGACGGCGTATAATTTGGGATGTTAATTTTAATTTATTGCAATACTTCGTCGTTCCCGCCTTCGCGGGAATCACAACTTTAAGGTTCATCTTACTTTTCCGCGCAATTGAAATCCGAATAACGTGCAACAAAACCTAAATCTTAAACAGACGCTCACCGAGCTGATCCAACAAGCGGTTGCCATCATCGCACCCGACCAAGCGAACGCAACGATCACGCTGGAACGCCCGAAACAATCGCAGCGCGGCGATTACGCCTGCAACATCGCGATGCAACTGGCGAAGGCGTTGAAGCGCAATCCGCGCGAAGTCGCGAAGGATTTAATCGGCGATCTGCCGCCCTCGCCTTATCTGGAAAAAGCGGACATTGCCGGGCCGGGATTTATCAATTTCTTTTTGACGGCCAACGCGAAACAGCAAGTCGTCAAAACGATTTTGCATACCGGCGAATCGTTTGGTCGCCAGCGCGCAGCGAAAACAGAAAAAATCGTGGTCGAGTTCGTCTCCGCCAACCCCACTGGCCCATTGCATGTCGGCCATGGCCGCCAAGCGGCGCTGGGCGATGCGATCTCGACCCTGCTGCAAACGCAAGGCCACGACGTATCGCGGGAGTTTTACTACAATGACGCCGGCAACCAAATCGCTAACCTCGGCATCAGCGTTCAAGTTCGCATCAGGCAACAACGCGGCGAAAAAATCGAATTGCCGGAAGACGGCTACCGCGGCGATTACATCGTCGAAATCGCCCAGCGCTACGTCGAGCAACACAAAGACGACGGCAACGGCGAAAACCTGGAAGCCATCACTACCTTCGCGGTTCAGGAATTGCGCAAAGAACAAGACCGCGACCTGCAGGCTTTCGGCGTTAAGTTCGATACCTATTTCTTGGAGTCTTCGCTCTACACCGACGGCAAAGTCGATCAGACTGTCGCCGCACTGCAGGCAGCAGGCAAGACCTACGATCAGGATGGCGCGTTGTGGCTACGGACCACGGACTACAGCGACGACAAAGATCGCGTTATGCGTAAGTCCGACGGCACGTACACCTATTTCGTGCCCGATGTTGCCTATCACGTCACCAAATGGGAACGCGGTTTTCGCCACGCCATCAACGTACAAGGCGCCGATCATCACAGCACCGTGACGCGCGTGCGGGCGGGCCTGCAAGCGCTAGGCATCGGCATTCCGCAGGGCTATCCCGATTACGTGTTGCATCAGATGGTCACCGTGATGCGCGGCAAGGAAGAAGTGAAAATTTCCAAGCGTGCGGGTAGCTACGTTACCGTGCGCGATTTGATCGACGAGGTGGGCCGCGATGCGGTGCGTTATTTTTTCCTGATGCGCAAAGCCGATTCGCAATTGATATTCGATATCGATCTGGCGCGCTCGCAATCGGAAGACAATCCGGTTTACTACGTGCAGTATGCACATGCGCGCATTTGCAGCGTACTGGGGAAGTGGGAGGGCGATGTTGCGGCGCTTGCCGATGTTGCCCTGGCGCCGCTTACCAGCGCCTATGAAACGAACTTGCTGCAAACGTTGTATGACTACCCGGAAGTCGTCACCGACGCAGCGCAGGAACGCGCCCCGCACTTGATCACTTACTATTTGAAAGACCTCGCCGGAAAACTCCATAGCTATTACAATGCGGAACAGTTTTTGGTGGAAGATGAGGACTTGAAACGCGCGCGCCTAGCCCTAATCGTGGCCACGCGGCAAGTCATCCGCAACGGGTTAGGACTTTTAGGCGTTACGGCGCCGGAAAAAATGTAACCATGGCCTACGATTATCGGCCGCGAACGGCAAAGAAGAAAAGCGTCGGCACGGCACGGCCGCTCTTGATTGGCCTTATGCTTGGGTTGGTGATCGGCATCGCCCTCGCCGCCGCTGTGGCGATCTATATCGCGCGCATTCCCAGTCCGTTCACGCAAAGCCCGAGCAGTGAGGCGCCGCAGCCCCGCGGTAGCGAGGTACTCGCTGCGCCTACGGCGAATAACGAGGCCAAGGCAACGGCGCAAAACCCCTACACGTTCTACGATATTCTTGAAGGCAACAAGACGCCCAACCCAGACCCGCCGGGCGCCACATCGAAACGCGCCGCCGCCACGCCAACCCCCCCCGACGATAAGACGGTTTTTTATCTGCAAGCGGGCGCTTATCAGAACGAAGCGGACGCGGACAACCAAAAAGCCAAGATCGCGTTATTGGGTCTGGAAGCGCGCGTGAAAACCGCGACGGTCGCCGATAAGGGCACCGTTTTATCGGGTGCGTCTTGGCCCGTACAAAAGTCAAGATGAGGCAACGGAAGTCAAATCCACGTTGAAAGAAAATGGCATGGAGGCGGGCCTCATCAAAATTGTGAAAAGCTCGCCGGGTACCGGCATTAACTAACGGAGTTGAATATGCGCAGTTTGCAAACATGGATGTCGATCCTGGGAGCGTTGATTTTTTCCGCAGTGGCATTCGCCGCGCCGCAAGCGGGTAAGGACTATCTGGAAATCAAGCCGCCGCAACCGACCGATACCGGCAATAAAGTGGAAGTGGTGGAAATATTTTCCTACATGTGTGGCCATTGCAACGACTTTGAACCTAAAGTCGCAGCTTGGGTAAAGCAACTCCCTCCCGATACCCAGTTTCGCCGCATGCCCGTGGTGTTCGGCCGCGCCTCGTGGGAAACCATGGCGCGGTCCTACTACGCACTCGAAGCGCTTGGAGAAATCGAAAAAATTCATCCGAAAATTTTTGCCGCGATCCACGACGACAACATCATCCTGCAGCAGAAAGACGTGCTGACGGATTGGATCGAAAAGCAGGGTCTCGACCGTAAAAAATTCTCCGCCGCATACGATTCGTTTTCCATGGGCGGCAAGATTCAACGCAGCAACCAGCGCGCCCAGTCCTATGGCATCACGGGCGTGCCGTCGATGGTGATCGATGGCAAATACATGATCTCAACGGCCCAATCGGGCAACTACGAGAACATGCTGAAGACGGCCGACGAACTTCTCAAGCAAGTGCGTGCTAGCAAGACCGCTGCGCTGAAAAGCCCGCTGCAAAAGGCTGCAAAGAAGTAAGCACCGGCGCCGCTCTCGCTAGGGCGTATGCAGCGCGCGGCGCCA
Organism: Pseudomonadota bacterium; assembly: GCA_031398205.1. Taxonomy (GTDB): domain Bacteria; phylum Pseudomonadota; class Gammaproteobacteria; order Burkholderiales; family JALYOK01; genus JALYOK01. The sequence goes on from JANNMV010000597.1 coordinate 3,943, forward strand.
AGTTGGGCCTGGTGGCGCGACGCGAGACCGAACTGCGACAGCTTGCCGCCACCCTACCGAGTGAATCCCTGGTGTTTACCGCCGATGTGCGCGATGGCGCGGCCATGCAACGTGCCGCCGCGCATTTCATCGATCGATCTGGTTCGCCCGATGTGGTGATCGCCAGCGCCTGTGTGAGCCGTGGCACGGCGACGGATCGCGCGGAAGATGTAGTGGCGTTTGCGGAAATTATCGATATCAACGTGCTCGGCATGGTGTGAATCTTCCAGCCCTTCGTCGATGACGGCGCGCAATCCTTACCCCATGCCGTTTATGCTCACCGTGGAACAAGCGGCAAAAAAAATGCTCTTAGCTACTGACGCACGCCGCAGGTTGGTCGTGATGCCGTGGCAAATGGCGCTGGTGGGAAAAATCATGGGCTTTCTACCGAACCGCCTGTATGACACACTAGCCGCAAAATCCGGACGTAAACTGCGGAAAAACGTAATGTAGGGTTGCGTCGCACGCGAAAATCGTTTTCAATTGCTAGAATAGGAAATCACCGGAGCGAGGTAATGAGCCTAACATTCAAAACGGACGATTTGTCACAAGCAGAGGTGTCCCTCATCGGTTGGCAATTCGGCTATTCCGAGGAAGATGATCCTTACTACGTTTCCCTTTGGCATACGATCAATCGCGCCTGGGTAAGCGACCATCAACGCGGTAC
>JANNMV010000035.1:0-2014 GCA_031398205.1 Pseudomonadota bacterium
CCAACTCGGGCATCGCGCGCAGCCAGGTGAGTTGTCGCTTCGCCAGTTGCCGCGTCGCCGCCGTCCCGCGCGCGACCAGTGCATTGCGATCGAATTGTCCGTCGAGAAATTCCCACGTCTGCCGATAACCCACGGCGCGCATGGCGGGCAGACTTGGCACTAGGTTGTACTGTTGTTTAAGCCGTTGTACTTCGTCAATCAGACCTTGATCGAGCATGGCGGCGAAGCGCACCTCGATGCGTTGATGCAAGGCCTTGCGATCGCTCGGCAGCAACGCGATGGGTAACACGCAGTAGGGCATCGGATTTGTTTCGCGCGCGCCGAACTGTTGTGACATCGGCGCGCCGGTGAGATAGCACACTTCCAACGCCCGTTGAATGCGCTGGGCATCAGTCGGCTCTAGGCGCGCAGCGGTAACAGGATCAAATTCCGCCAATTCCGCGTGCAACGTCGGCCAGCCGTCGCGCGCCGCGCGCGCGTCAATCTCGGCGCGTAGATCGAGATCAGCGCCGGGCAACGCGCTAATGCCTTCGAGCAGCGCTTTGAAATACAGCATGGTGCCGCCGGCGAGAATCGGTATTTTTCCACGGGCTGTGATGTCCGCCATGCCGGCGATGGCATCGTGGCGAAACATGGCCGCCGAATAGCGTTCGGTGGGATCGATGAGGTTGATGAGATGATGCGGCGCGGCGCTCAATATCGCGGCATCGGGCTTGGCCGTGCCGATATTCATGTCGCGATACACCAAGGCAGAATCGACGCTCACGATCTCGCCGTGAATTCGCTGCGCCAATTCAACCGCCACAGGTGTCTTGCCGCTGGCGGTCGGGCCCATTACCAGAATCGCCGGTGGCAAATAATTCGTCACGCGCTATCCCGCGCGCGCCGACGCAGAACCCGGATCGAGATACTGCGCCAACGCCTCGCCAATACGTTCGGCACTATTCTGCCGCAGGCTCTGATGAATGGTTAGAAAGCGCGCCTTGAGCTGGGCTCGAAGACTCTCATCGCGATAGCTGTTCAACAGAGCCTGGGCAAGATTCTCCGGCGTTGCATCTTCTTGCAGCAACTCGGGCACGATGAATTCGCCGGCGAGGATATTCGGCAATCCGATATAGGGCAAATATCCACGCCCCATTCGGCGCATTAGCCAGGCGCTGACGGCAGAGACGCGATAGGTGATCACCATGGGGCATTTCATCAGCGCGGCTTCGAGCGTCGAGGTGCCGGATTTGATCAGCGCGACATCGGCGGCGGCAAGGGCTTGCTGCGACGCGCCTGGCAAACACATGATGCGCAATTTATCCGCACCGGCTTTTTTGATCGCTGCTGCAAATTGTTGTTGTGTAGTTGGCGTTGCAAATGGCGCAATGAAGCATGCGTTAGGCAATGACTTGTCGATCTGCAACGCCGTGGCGACAAAAAGCTCGGCGTGATAGTCGAGCTCGCTCACGCGACTGCCGGGCAATAACGCAATCACCGGCGTGTCGGTTTCGATGTTCAACTCACGACGAGCCGCGGCGCGATCGATTTCCAGCGGGATCGCATCGGCGAGCGTATGGCCGACATAGGAAACCACAATGCCGGCCTCTTCATAAATTTTCGCTTCGAACGGGAAAATCGTCAGCATATGGGAAACGGCGCGTTTGATTCGACCAATGCGCTCACGGCGCCAAGCCCAGATCGATGGACTGACATAGTGAACCGTCGTCACGCCCGCCGCTTTGAGTTTTTCTTCCACGCCAAAATTGAAATCCGGTGCATCGACGCCGATGAAAAGATCGGGCGGCTCGTTTTGAAACGTGTTGACGATGTCGCGCTGAATGCGTCGAATCTCGCGATAGTGTTTCAACACTTCGACATAGCCGCGCACCGCCAGCTTCTCCATTGGAAATAGCGATTTCGCGCCGAGGGCTTGCATGCGCGGTCCGGCGATGCCGATGAATTCAAGGGAGGGAAAACGGGTTTGCAACGACGCCATCAAATGCGCCCCGAGCAAATCTCCCGACGCCTC
>JANNMV010000060.1:0-5810 GCA_031398205.1 Pseudomonadota bacterium
GCGACCGATATAGTTTCGTGAAACGCGGAATACCTCACATTTACTGTGGATAAAGGTGTGGATGCTTTGCGTACTGCCTGACTAGCGCGCTGATTTGTAGCAATGTTTTCTAGCTTGCTCAATTAATAGACATCGTTGCGCGATGCGCGCTCGGGACTTGTGAAAAAAACGGCTGCGCGCTAAAGTGTCGCACGTTTTGTCATCTTCGGGATTCCTTTGCTGAATATCGTTCAGGCTGCGGGTTGGCCGATCTGGTTGTTGATTACCTGCTCCATTATTGCGCTGGCCATTATCGGCGAACGGCTATGGACGCTACGGCCGATCCTGGTGGCGCCACGCGAGTTGTTGCAAAACGTAGTCAATGAATATCGCCAACAAGGTGTCAACAACGACATGCTGCTGAAAATCGCAACGACCTCGCCCCTGGGCCGTATTTTTGCCGCCGGCCTGTACAACGTGCGCAGTTCGCGCGAGATTATGAAGGAAGCCATTGAAGAGGCCGGCCGCGCCGTCGCCGTGGAGCTGGAGCGATTCTTAACCTCACTCGGCACGATCGCCGCCATCGCGCCGCTGCTCGGCTTGTTCGGCACGGTGGTCGGCATGATCGAAATTTTCGGCGCGAATGATCCGACTAGTGGCGGCAATCCCGAGCAGCTTGCTCACGGCATTTCGGTTGCGCTTTACAACACGGCTTTCGGCCTCATTGTGGCGATTCCCAGCATGATTTTTTACCGGTACTTCCGTTCTAAAGTGGATCGGCTGATTGTTGAAATGGAGCAGCAGGCAGTTAAGTTGGTGGAAATCGTGCACGGCGATCGGACCGCTTAGCTGGCTATGAATTTCCAGCGTGGTAAATTTCGCGACGAGCCGGAGATCAATCTGATTCCGATGATCGATGTCTTGCTGGTCATCCTAATTTTTGTGATGGTGACGACGACTTACTCGAAATTCGCCGACCTCAAAATCAATCTTCCCGAAGCCGAGGCGGAGCAATCGAAGGCGCAGCCGAATACGCTGGATGTCGCAGTCGATGCCGACGGCAATTACGTGGTGAATCGCAAAGTCGTTCCGTTCGCCGATATTCCGACTTTTTCCCAAGTGCTGAAGGCCGCCGCGGGTGATCGCAAGGATCCCCTCGTCGTCATCAGCGCCGATGCCCGTGCCACCCATCAATCGGTCATCAATATTCTTTCCGCGGCGCAACTCGCGGGCCTACCGCACATTTCTTTCAGCGCCGAAGCGAAGCCAAAATAGCGCGCGGGCGATGCCGATTCTTCACTCATGAATCGTATCGCAGCGTGGTTCGAACGGGAATGGAGGTATTCATCCGCTTGGCGATTCTTACTGCGGCCCCTATCGTGGTTTTTCCGGGCACTAAGCGCAACGCGCAGCATGGCATACCGGCGAGGCTGGTTTCGTTCCGCCCGATTGCCGGTCCCGGTCATCATCGTCGGCAATATCAGCGTCGGCGGCAGCGGCAAAACACCTCTTGTCATCTGGTTGGTCGAGCAACTGCGCCTTGCGGGCTACGTGCCGGGCGTGATCAGCCGCGGCTACGGCGGGACCGAGCGTGGCCCGTTCGAGGTCGGGCCGTTGAGCGATCCGGTCGAAGTCGGCGATGAACCTGTGCTGATCGCGGCGCGCACCGAGGCCGCTTTTTTTATCGGCCGCGACCGCGTCGCGGCCGGAAATGCGTTGCTCGCCGCCCATCCGAATTGCGATGTCATCGTCAGCGACGATGGCTTGCAACATTACCGCCTGCGGCGCGATATCGAAATCATCGTCGTCGACGGTCAAACCGGTTTCGGCAATGGCTGCTTGTTGCCGGCGGGCCCGCTGCGCGAACCGCTGAGCCGATTGCGCACAGCGGATTTCGTCGTCGTCAATCATGGTAGTGACGATCAAGCCCCGACGTCCGCCCAACTTGCCGTTCCAATGGGCATGCCTGAAACGCCCGTGGCCCTAGGCCACCCCGTATCCATGCGCCTCTCCGGGCAAGTGTTTTACAACGCGAAAGATCCGAATCAGCATGCGTTAGCCGCCGATCTACGCCATGAAATTGTCCACGCCGTTGCCGGCATCGGCCGGCCGCGGCGATTCTTCGATCACTTGCGGCAACTCGGGCTTAACATCGTTGAGCATCCATTCCCCGATCACCACGCCTATCGTCGCGAAGATCTCGCATTCGGCGCCGATTCGATTGTCGTGATGACGGAGAAGGATGCAGTAAAATGTCGAGCATTCGCGGGGGATTCGTGGTGGGTACTCGCGGTGAGCGCGCAGCTTGACGATCGATTTTTTGTCAACCTTCTAAGAAAACTGAGGCCGGTCTATGGACCCCAAACTACTTGAAATACTTGTCTGTCCCGTCTGCAAAGGCCCCCTCGTGCACAACAAAGCGGCGCAGGAATTGATCTGTAAACCGTGCCGCCTAGCCTATCAAATAAAAGACGATATTCCCGTGATGCTGGAGGACGAAGCACGCAAGTTGCCGGCGGAAGAAGAAATCTAAGAGCAAGGAAGAAAAGGCAAGGATGAAGGATGAAGGCGGAAGGATGAAAGGGCGCGTTGAATTGGCGCGAGCGGGGAGTTTTTCATCCTTCATCCTTCATCCTTCATCCTTCATCCTTTAAGAAGCCGTGTCCATAGTAGTCATCCCCGCCCGCCACGCATCGACGCGCCTTCCCGGCAAGCCGTTGCTCGACATCGCCGGCAAGCCGATGGTGGTGCGTGTGGCGGAGCAGGCGCGGTTGAGCGGCATCGCGCGGGTGGTTGTCGCGACGGATCACGATGGCATCGCCGCGGCGAGCCGCGCGCACGGCCTTGAGGTCATTGTCACTCGCGTGGATCACGCGACGGGCACCGACCGCTTGGCGGAGGTGGCGACGATACTCGAATTGCCCGACGACGAGATCATCATCAACGTCCAAGGCGATGAACCGCTGATTGAGCCGGCACTGGTGCGCGCCGTCGCCGATTTGCTGCAAGCCAAGCCCGGCGCGGCGATCGCGACGGCGTGTCACTTGATTGCCGAGTACGACGAAGCGTTCAATCCCAATATCGTGAAAGTGGTGTTGGATCGCGACGGCATGGCGCTTTATTTCAGTCGCTCCGCTATTCCTCATGCGCGCGATGCCTTTTCTCAACCAACCAAAGCCGTACCGGCTGGGTTGCCGCTGTATCGCCACATTGGGCTGTACGCCTATCGGGCCGGTTTTCTGCGGTGCTTTCCGACATTGGAGGCGCCCGCCATCGAGCGCTTTGAAGCCTTGGAGCAATTGCGCGCCCTGTGGCACGGTTACAAAATCGCCGTCCTCATCAGCGAAGGCGCGCCGGCTCCTGGCGTGGACACAGCGGAAGACCTGGCGCGCGTCCGTGCATTGTTTGACCGCAGCGCTAAGTCACTGTAACATCGCGAAGTTTAGCCGAATACGGAGAGTTATTTCAGTCCGGTTTGGTCACCACTCAACACGATAAAACTATGCGGCTCATATTGTTGGGCGGACCCGGCGCAGGCAAGGGTACGCAAGCGAACTACATCAAGGAAAAATTCGGCATTCCACAAATCTCCACCGGCGATATGTTGCGCGCCGCGGTGAAGGCGGGTACGCCGCTTGGTGTTGCCGCTAAGCAGGTCATGGATTCCGGCGGCTTGGTTTCCGACGATATTATTATCGGCTTGGTGCAAGAACGCATTAAGGAAGCCGATTGCAAGAATGGTTTCTTGTTCGATGGTTTTCCGCGCACCATTCCGCAGGCTGAGGCGATGAGGAACGCCGGCGTAAAAATCGACTACGTGGTTGAGATTGAAGTGGACGATGCGGAAATCATCAAGCGTATGTCGGGTCGCCGTTCGCACGCTGGGTCGGGCCGAACCTATCACGTCATATTTAATCCACCGAAAATGGCGGGCAAAGACGATGTCACCGGCGAAGACTTGATTCAGCGCGACGACGACAAAGAAGAAACCGTCGCCAAGCGCTTGCAGGTTTATCACGATCAAACAGAACCGTTGGTCGGCTACTACACTGAATGGGCGAAGAGCAAGGAAAGCCAAGCTCCGCGCTATCGCAAAATTCCCGGTATCGGCAAAGTGGAAGACATTCGCGATCGCATTTTCGCGGCGCTGGGTTAGAGGCTAAATCATGGCGAAACAGAACGCGTTTTATGCGCAGTCCGGCGGCGTCACCGCGGTGATCAATGCCAGCGCGGCGGGCGTGATCGAAACGGCACGCAAGCATAAGGACAAAATCGGAAAAGTTTACGCCGGGCGCAACGGCATTATCGGTGCGCTGACCGAAGACTTGATCGACACCGGCAAAGATTCCGCCGCAGCAATCGCGCGATTGAAAACAACGCCATCGGGCGCCTTCGGTTCGTGTCGCTACAAGCTTAAAGGGCTTGAAGAAAATCGCGCGCAATACGAGCGCTTGATCGAAGTTTTTAAAGCCCACAACATCGGTTATTTTTTCTACAACGGTGGCGGTGATTCTGCGGACACCTGCTTAAAAGTGTCGCAATTGTCGGAAAAGCTAGGCTATCCGATCACTGCGGTTCACGTGCCGAAAACCGTCGATAATGATTTGCCGATCACCGATACCTGTCCCGGCTTTGGTTCGGTTGCAAAATATGTCGCCACCAGTATTCGCGAAGCGGCGTTTGACGTGGCGTCGATGGCGAAGACCTCGACCAAAGTTTTTGTTCTGGAGGTGATGGGCCGCCACGCCGGATGGATCACCGCCGCGTGCGGACTGGCTGCGGAAAAAGACGGCGACGCACCGCATATTTTGTTGTTCCCGGAAGTGAAATTCGACCAAGCGAAATTTTTGGCGAAAGTCGAGAAGACCGTGAAGCAGCGCGGCTATTGCGTAATCGCGGTATCGGAGGGATTACGCAATGCCGATGGCAGTTTCCTCGCGGAATCAGGCTTGAAAGACGCCTTCGGCCACGCGCAACTGGGTGGCGTTGCGCCGGTGATCGCGAATTTGGTGAAGGACAAACTCAAGTACAAATATCACTGGGCCGTTGCCGATTATTTGCAGCGCGCGGCGCGCCACATCGCATCGAAAACCGACGTGGAACAAGCCTATGCCGTCGGCAAAGCGGCGGTGGAGTTTGCGCTCAAAGGTCATAACGCGGTCATGCCTGCCATTAAGCGTTTGTCGGACAAGCCGTACAAATGGAAAATTGAAATGGCGAAGTTGCAGGACGTGGCGAACAAAGAAAAGTTCATGCCGCGGAATTTCATCACGGCGGATGGATTTCACATCACGGAAAAGTGCCGGACTTATCTTGCGCCGCTGATCGCCGGTGAAGATTATCCGCCGTTCAAAAATGGCATGCCGGATTACGTAGTGTTGAAAAATATCGCGGTCGCAAAGAAGTTAAAAACGGAGTTTAAGATTTAGATTTACGAATGTTGAGGGGCAGTGAGTATTAATATTTGCTGCGCCCTCACCCCAACCCTCTCCCGCGAGCGGGAGAGGGAGAGGGAGACTGATCCCCTCGCCGCCTGGGGAGAGGGCTAGGGTGAGGGGGAAGCGTTAGCAAGTGCACAATCATTACAAAGTGCACATGCCAAAAGCCGCGTGAATACTGGGTCGTGGCAGTGTATGCTCCGGGCACCGCTAGGAAATTGGCGCTTCGGGCATTGATTATTTGCAGTAATAACAAGTTTTATTTAAGTCAATTTAGGAGATAGGGAGCATGTCTGAACCAATTTGGTTGGCGCTAATTTGCGGCGCATTGGCGGTGGTATACGGTATCGTTTCGCGTACTTGGATCATGGCGCAACCCGCCGGCAACGCGCG
>JANNMV010000117.1:0-1974 GCA_031398205.1 Pseudomonadota bacterium
CAATACCTCGACGCTTTCGATTACCGAAATTGCCGCCGGCAGCGGGCGCGATGATCGCGTCGTCGGCATGCATTTTTGTTTGCCGGCGCAACTGATGAAACTGGTGGAGATGTCGCCGGGGATCAAGACCAGCGATACCGCGTTTCAACAAGCCTGGGTATGTTGCAAAGCGCTGAGCCAAAACCCCGTCAAGACCAAAGACAATCCGGGTTTTATTCTCAACTATTTTTTGGTGCCGTTTAACAACGATGCCATTCGCTTAGTCGAACGCGGTGTTGCGGAACCCGCGGACATCGATCGCGCCGTCAAGGTCGGTCTGGGCTATCCCATGGGCCCGCTGGAGTTGCTCGACCTGGTCGGACTCGACACGCAATTGCTGCTGTGCGAAGCGCTGTACGGCATGACCAACGAGCCGCGCAACGCTTGCCCGCCGCTGGTCAAGCGCATGATCGCCGCCGGCCATCTCGGACGCAAGACCGGGCGTGGGTTTTACATGTACAACAAAGATGCGATGTTCGGTGGCTAGTGTCATGCTTCATCTTGTTGGGAATTTGTGCCTAGCGATTTTGGCGCGGGCGTTGCTTTTCCCACATTGTCGTTCCCGCGAAGACGGGAACCCATACGGCCTAACGAGGTGTGAGATCGACACATCGCGCGAAAACGCGTTTCGGGGTAACTTTATCGGCCTCGGGTCACAGGCGCTTCGCATGGAAAATTAATGTGGAATTTGCTACGACACAATTCAACAGAACATGAATTATTCAGTTATCCGAGCGGGTACGAGCCGTTCATTTGCCGACGACCATCCCTTAATTGCGAATGGGAGTGATGGTGGCGACGCGATTGTGATCCTGGGCAAAGCTGCCGGCGCGGCCTTGCAATCCATTCCAGATCGCGCCGCGAAAGCCGTCGTACTAGTAGAACTAGGTACGGAATGTCTTGGCGTACACACCGGTGAAAGTCGCGGCCTGGAAGGCTCGAACGTTTTAGGTTTCGCGCGTTTTCATTTGGGCGACGGTGAGCCGTCAAACTTAGTGGAACTGGTTCGCCAGCCCCAGTCCACCTTCGCGGCAATTGAAGCCGCAAAACAAATTTTCAGCGGCGCCGCATTAGAAGTGGCGGTGTGCAGCGACTTCGCCGGACGCATAATCGATCGCTTGGTGCGTCCCTACTATAACGCCGCATTACGCCGTCTCGACGAGGGCTTAGCGAGCGCGGACGACCTCGACACGACATTAAAACTCGGTCTCGGCTATCCTGAAGGTCCGATTTCACTGCTCGAACGCACTGGCCTACATCATCATTTTGACGTGAGCCAAGCGCTGTTCGAAACTTACGGCGAATCAGCTTACGCGTCGGCACGGCGCGCGCGCGTGGCAAAACAACGACAAGGAAAATAATGCAACCTTTATTAGGCGTCCGCGTTCTGGACTTCAGCACTTTATTGCCCGGCCCAATGGCGACGTTATTACTCGCAGACGCGGGCGCGGAAGTCATCAAAATCGAGCGGCCGAACGGCGAGGACATGCGCGGTTACGAGCCCAAGATCGGTGCGGACAGCATTAATTTTGGATTGCTCAATGCCGGCAAACGCAGCCTCGCAATCGATTTGAAAGCCCCGGGTTCGATCGAAAAACTCAAACCGTTAATCGCAAGCGCCGACATCGTGATCGAACAATTCCGCCCCGGCGTGATGGATCGTTTGGGATTGGGTTACGAGGCGCTGAAGGCAATTAATCCGCGCATCATTTATTGCGCAATTACCGGCTATGGCCAAACCGGTTCGAAGGCGCAAGTCGCCGCCCATGATTTAAATTACGTCGCCGAATCCGGATTGCTCGCCATCGCTGCCGACAGCACCGGCGCGCCGGTCGTGCCGCCGGCGTTGATTGCGGATATCGCCGGTGGTGCTTATCCAGCGGTCATGAATGTGTTGCTTGCGTTGCGCCAACGCGATCAAACCGGCGAGGGCTG
>JANNMV010000121.1:0-2324 GCA_031398205.1 Pseudomonadota bacterium
TGGCGCGTTCTTGGTCGAGCGCTTTAACGTCGGCTAGCATTTGGTTGAAGGAATGGGCGACTTGTTTGAGCTCGCTCGGGCCCGATTCGCTGATCGGCTCGGGGTAGTCGCCTTTGCCCATTACCAAGGCGGCGGAGGCGAGTTGGCGCAACGGTTGATTGACACGGCGCACTAACCACGTCGCTGCGATCAACGCAATGAGCGCCGCGCCCAGCGCCAGCGCCAGCCACGCCCAGGGAAAGCCCAATTCGATCTGGCTGCGGGGAATGCCGATCCAGGCTGTCTCACTGCCGACGGGCAACTTCACCCACAACGCCCGTCCCGATTTTGGCTGCACAAAAAATTCGATCGCGCTGCCCAATTGTTTGCGCACTTCGTCGGCAAAGCTGAGCAACAAGCGATCTTCCGGCAACTTGCTCGGCAGCACGCTGTCGTTATCGAACAACACGCGGATGCCTTCTTTTTCCTCAAGCTCGTCGAGAAATTCGTCGCGCGTATCGTCCTTTAATTTCGTGATGGCGAAACCGACGGTGCGAATTTGGCTGACCGCCAGGCCGGCAATTTGCTGGATCAGCGGACCCTGATAATAGAGTTGAAACAGTTTGAACGCGGCGAGTTGACTCAATAGCAACGTGCCGCCGATGATCAGCGCGGTGCGGCCCAGCAAAGAACTTGGCAACAACGTCAAGCGGCCTCGCTGTCGGGCACGAATACGTAGCCGAAACCCCACACGGTTTGGATGTAGCGCGGGTGTGCATGGTCTGGCTCGATCAGTTTTCGCACGCGCGAAACTTGAATATCGATGCTGCGATCGAACGGCTCATGCTCGCGGCCACGGGCGAGTTCCGTCAATTTTTCGCGCGAAAGCGGCTCCCGTGGATGGGAGACGAGAATTTTCAGCAGCGCGAATTCGCCGGTCGTCAGCGCGATGTCAGCGCCACCTTTGCTCAAGCGCCGCGCCGCGAGATCGAGCGAATAGCCACCGAACTCGACCACATTCGCCGTCGTCGTCGGCGCGCCGGGAATTGGCAAGGGCGCTTGACGCCGCAACACGGCTTGAATGCGCGCCAACAACTCGCGCGGATTAAACGGCTTCGGCAAATAATCGTCCGCGCCCATTTCCAGGCCGACGATGCGATCGATCTCGTCGCCCTTGGCCGTCAGCATGATGATCGGCGTAGTGTCGGCGCCAGCGCGAAGGCGGCGACAAATCGCGAGGCCGTCTTCGCCGGGCATCATCAAATCGAGCACGAGCAAATCGTAACGCTCGCGGGCGCGAACGCGGTTCATCGATTCACCGTCGGCGGCGACACTCACGGTGTACCCTTGTTCGCTCAGGTAGCGCTTCAGCAATTCGCGCAAGCGCAGGTCATCATCGACGACCAGAATTTTGGCTTTTGGAGTATTCATGGGCAAATCCTAATGGAATCGTTGCTCGCTTGCCGGTAAATGTGTAACAGTTTGTTTCAGAATGAGGTACTACGGCAAGCAGACGCTAGCATTTTGATACACTCGGTTACGTAATCGCTTGGACGAGTTGGGGAGAATGCACGTTACTGATTCAGCCATCGCAACATGCTGACAGTCACTTACCCCACTTAACTATTGGAGCTATGATGAACTTATTGTTGAAAACCACGCTTGTCGCCGCACTTTCTTCCTTTGTTGTAACTACCGCCTTTGCGGGTGATCGCGATCCGGGTGTGAACAAACGCCAGCGTCACCAGCATTCGCGCATCGTCGAAGGGGTTAAATCCGGCGCATTGACCCACTCCGAAGCGAAGTCACTGCGCGCCGAGCAGCGGGCGATCCGCGCCGAAGAAGCCGAGTTCAAATCCGACGGCGTGTTAACCCGTGGTGAACGGCGTGAATTGCATCGCGACCTGAACGAATCGAGTCGCGATATTCGTCGTGAGAAACACGACAACGATACACGTTGATCCGAGAAGGAGATCACATAAAACTATGAAACTGCGCGGGGAAAATTTGCATCGAGCGATCGGCGCAGCCTTGCTAATTTTGATGGCTGTAACGAGCTGGGCGGCGGAGCCGAACGATCGGGACGAGCGCAAATGGCGCGATACCCAGCAAGGGAAGCCGCCCATTGGGAACATGTCGCCCGAGGAGCGCCGCGAAATTCGCGAGCAGCGCCGGGAAAAAGTTCGCGAACGCTTCAATGACGCCGATCAAGACAGCGATCGCGCCTTGAGCCGCGACGAAGTGGGACGCGCTGCCCCGCGCTTGCAGGAAAATTTCGATAACATCGACGCGAATCGTGACGGCAAAGCGACGCCCGATGAGATTCGCGCGTTTCGCCGCGAGCG
>JANNMV010000176.1:0-3680 GCA_031398205.1 Pseudomonadota bacterium
AAACTGTTTGATAACGTGGCGCGAGAAATTCCCAATTCCGCGGCGATCTCCGGCCCGCCGCGAAACACTTCGTGAGAAAGGCACTTAAGCGCACCAAACAGATGTGCATTCATGCACTAGGGGCTCAGTTTGTGTTCGATCGTACACGCGAACTTTTCTTTATCGTAGGCAATGTTCGCGATCACCGCGTCGAGCAACAATTCCACTTGAAGCGCGAGCTTGCTGCCTTTTTGATAGTCAGCCGGTGCGATGAGATCGACGCGCTTTGCCTGCATCAATTGGATACATTGATCGCGACCGCTTTTCTTTTTTGGGTCATGCACGGCGATCGTGTGTCCGCCATTCTTCTTAGTCAGCGCCATGGACGGCACATCGCTCATCCCATCGCCTATATAAAGGATGTTAGCGAATGGGATGGGGCGCTCGTTTTCCGGCATGTGCTCATTGATGGATTCATTCAATATTTCACGACCCTTGTTGACGCGAAACAGAAACTGGGTCTTGGTCGTATCGTTGATCAGCACTTTGGGAAAGTCGGCAACGCCGTTGTGATCGAAATGATATTCGGACGCATAGATTTGCTTGAAGTGCTTACGGATCGAAACGCCATCCAAAATTTCCTTTTGCCCCGCCGAAATGATGTAGTGCTGCACGTTAACGTTGCCTCGGCCGCGGCGTTTCACGTATGCGTTGACGCGGCTAAACCAAGTCTCAACGCCGGGAAAATATTCGATCGATCGAGCCAGTTTTGCAAAGTCCTCGCGCTTGATCGACACTTCCCGTTTGTTCGCCTCGCGCAACATTAAGCGCATGTAGACCAACATGGAATCGGAGCCGGTTTCGTGGGCCTCTTTATTCACCCGATCCCAAAAGGTCTTGGCGTCGATACCGATTTTCGGGAGAACCGTATATTCCTGCATCGGTTGCGGCGACAACGTTCCGTCGAAGTCGTAGACGACGGCGATGGTATTCTGAAAAAATTTCCGGCGCGGCACGGGGGGTGGTTTTCGTTGCATTGCGTCATTCTATAGAGGGTGCATTGGCCTATGCAATCGAATTACCGACGGAGTTTCCTGATATTCGTCATATGTAGTACAGTTAGTCACTGAATCAGATCGGTTCGGAGCCCTTCTGTACTAAAGATCCAGAGGAGAAAGTCATGAATATCAAACGCGGCTTCATCGCAGCTTGTCTACTAGTCCTAAGCATACCGTCCTGGTCGGATCTCCCCAATGACACCGTTGGAACCGTTCCCCCTATTAGCGCCAAGCACCGAATCTACATTGCCGACATTGCCCTTAACCATATAGCGGACGGCAAACTGCATGTGGTCGACGGGGAAAATGGCAAGTATCTCGGCATGATCGGCACCGGTTTTACCGGCCAATTCATTCTCAGCAATGATAAGCGCGAAATCATCATCGCCACCGGCTACTATTCCCGCGGGCAGCGCGGCGAGCGCGTTGATGTAGTGGAAGTGTGGGACGCGGATACCCTCAGCTTCAAATACGAAATTCCCATTTCCGAGAAGCGCGCCAGCGCCCTTAACTACGAAGGCTTGCTGCGGCTGTCCGCCGACGGACGTTGGCTATTTGTTCAAAATGCAACGCCGGCAACATCGGTTACGGTCGTCGATATGCAGGCCAAAAAGGACGTTGGCGAGATTTCCATGCCCGGTTGTTGGGCGATCTATCCGGCGCAGTCCAACCCAAAACGTTTTGCCTCCCTCTGCGGCGAGGGCAATGTAACGACCGTCACGCTCAACGATGGCGGTCAAGAGGCGTCGCGCACGTCGAGTAGCAAGTTCTTCGATCCCGACAATGACGCTTGGTTTATGCAAGGCGAGCAAGATGGCGATCGTTATCATTTCGTCAGCTTCAAAGGTAATATTGCGACCGTCAATGTCGGCGGTGAAACGGCGGTGCTGGAAGCTACTTGGCCGTTAGTGTCTAAAGCAGACCAGAAAAAAGCTTGGCGTCCCGGCGGTTACCAGCCCCTCGCCGTTCATGCTGGGACAAATCGGCTGTACGTAACCATGCATCCCGGTGGGGTAGAAGGCAGCCACAAAAACCCCGCAGCCGAGATATGGGCATTCGACACTCAGACCCACAAGCGTGTCGCCCGTCTGCCTGGCAACTCGGCGATTGCGCTGGAGCCCTCGGCCGACGGCAAACGTCTGTACGCCATCGATCCCATCAAAGCGTCGGTCGTCGTCTGGGATAAGATTTCGCCCAAAGCTAAAGTGCGCCTGACTCAAGTCGGCGAATTGCCTGGTCAGCTCGAGGCGGAATAGTGAACTGGTATGCGTTCCTGGCGGATCCCGTTGCGGCCAGCGCCATCGCCGGTTGCGTTGCGTTGATTTTATTTTCCGCCGCGTGGCACAAATTTTCCGAGCTCGATATTTTTGCCGGTGCACTTGAGGCGTACCAACTTTTACCGGGCGTGGCCGTGATGCCCGTTGCGCGGCTGTTGCCCTTTGTTGAGGTGGCGATCGCGCTATTGGTTTTGGTCCCCGCCACTCGTCATTTTGGGCTCGTCGCTTTCGCCGGGTTAATGGCGATCTATGCGGTGGCTATGGCCGTTAATTTGGCGCGCGGACGACACCAGATCGATTGCGGTTGCGGCGGCGACGTACACTTATTGTCCTGGGGCCTGGTGCTGCGCAATGCCTTGTTGGCAGGCATCGCCTTGGCGATGTCCGGGCCCAGCGTGGCTCGTCCCTACGAATGGCTCGATGCGGTCACGCTGATTGTCGGTTCCCTCGCACTGTACGGCAGCTATTTGACGTTTGACGAATTGCTGCGCCAGTTCGGTCGCATCGCCCAACTTAACGGAACGCAAGCGGGGACGGCGCGATGACCAGCTTAATGATTTCTAACGCCATCCTGTGGCTATTGCTGCTCGGCGTCATCGTCGCGTTGTGGGCGCTTGCGCGGCAGGTCGGCATTCTTTACGAACGCGTCGCGCCGATGGGCGCGCTGATCACGGACGCCGGCCCCAAGCTCGGTGAGGTCGCGCCGAAATTTGAATTGCCGGCCTTGAATGGCGCCTCGATTTCCATTGGCGGGCAGCGCCCCCTCAGCCAATTGCTGTTTTTTCTCTCGCCCACTTGCCCGGTGTGCAAAAAGCTGTTGCCGATCTTAAAGTCCGCGTCGCAAGCCGAGCGCGAATGGCTACAAGTAGTGCTCGCCAGCGATGGCGAGGCGACGCAACACCTGGCGTTTTACCGCGACGCCAAGCTAACCGAATTCCCGTACGTATTATCGTCGGATCTGGGCATGACCTACCGCGTTAGTCGTCTGCCTTACGCAGTATTGATCGATGAGACTGGCGCGATTCGCGCCAAGGGCATGATTAATAATCGCGAGCAATTGGAAAGTTTGTTTAACGCCAAGGAACTGGGCGTGGGTTCCGTGCAGGATTTTTTAACGGGAAGCAATTCAACGTACTCGAGCAAAGCCGCTTAATTTGAAGGACGGAGGAAGACAATGAAATACCTTCAGGACTGGATGGACAAATTCACCGAGCGCCGCGTGCGCCAGACCGCGCAACTTAGCAGCCGGCGTAGTGAATTAGCGCGCGTGGGCAAATGGATGGTCGCGGGCGCGGAATTGCCGATGCTGCCATTTGATCGCTCCGGCGGCGCGGCCCACGCGGCGATAACGACCGGCAACGACCCG
>JANNMV010000201.1:0-3469 GCA_031398205.1 Pseudomonadota bacterium
GGCGGCGGCGGTGGAGGTTGCGCGCTGGGTGGAATTCGACGCATCGATCCAACGTTGTGGTTGTTGCTCGTCATCAGCATCGCCTACTTGGCCCGGCGCCGTATCGCGCGAGGCTAATCGGTGCGGGCAATCCTTCGAGATATCGCTCTCGATCGTTGCCCGCCGTTTTTTCGCGATTGGCAGTTCGTCGCGGCGTTAGCCGCCGGGCTATTGTTCTGGGTCTATCTTTCTAGCATGACGGCCGGCGTTCGAAGCGTCGTATGGAAACTCGGCGTTGTACTGTCGTTGTGCTTGGTGCGACCGCTGATCGAAGAATTAATTTTTCGCGGCGTATTGCAAGGCGAATTGCTGCGCCACATTTGGGGAAGCAAAAAATGGGGTGGCATCAGCGCGGCAAACGCGGCAACTTCAAGCGCCTTCATGGCATTGCATTTCCTATCCCACCCCCCCCTTTGGGCCTTGAGCGTGATCGTTCCATCGCTGCTGTTCGGCCATTTTCGCGAGCGCCACAATAGTCTCTACCCGCCGCTGGCACTCCACATCTACTACAATACGGGTTATTTTCTGACCACAGGATTTCCTACATGAGTAACAGAAAACAGTTCGGCGGTTTTACCCTCATCGAAGTGATGGTGGTGCTGGTGATCCTCGGTATTCTCGCCACCCTGGTTGTACCTCAAATCATGGGCCGCCCCGATGAAGCGCGCATCATCGCCGCTAAACAGGACATTGGCTCGATCGCACAGGGCTTGGATCTGTACCGGTTGGATAACCACGCCTATCCGACAACCGACCAGGGTCTGCAGGCGTTGATCAGCAAACCGACGGCGCCGCCCGCGCCGCCGAACTGGAAAACCGGCGGATATTTAACGCGTTCAAGCATACCCAAAGATCCATGGGGTAATGAACTCAAATATATCATTCCCGGTGTAAAAAATACCAGTTCATATGACCTCTTTAGTCTCGGCGCCGACGGTGCACCCGGCGGTGAGGGCAACGACGGCGATATTGGCAATTGGGAAAAATAGGGCGGTTCAAATGAAACGCGCTACGCGCGGTTTCACACTGATCGAGATCATGGTGGTCATGGTCATCCTGGGCATTACGCTTGCCTTGGTCAGCGTGAATTTTTCCCAGGACGATAGCAAGGTGCTGACCGAAGAGGCCAACCGCCTCGCGGCATTGCTGGAACACGCGCAAAATGAAGCCATGATTACCGGAAATGCCATCGCCTGGTCGGCGCAAGAGGGAAAATACCAATTCTGGAATCGTGGCAAGGATGGCAAATGGGATCAACCGAGCAGCGACGATATTCTTCGCGCCCGCACCTTCCCAGTTGAAATCGAGTGGGGCGAAAATCGCGTTGCGGGCAATCCGATTAAGCTCGACGAGCGTTTGATATTCCTCGCTGGTGGGCTGAATCAACCGTTCGAATTGAAACTGAAATATCGCGACAAACAGTTGAATATCCATGGCAACCCAACGGGTCGCGTGACGGTCGACGACAAGGCATGAAACGCAACGGCTTCACGCTGATTGAAATCCTTATCGCGCTGGTGATTCTCGCCGTGGCGCTCACCGCGGCGGCGCGCGCGACGGGCGGCGCGATCGATAGCGCGCGTGTTCTCAAGCAGCGCATGCTGGCGCAATGGGTCGCGCAGAATCGTCTCAATCAAGAAGTGGCTGCAGGATCGTTTCCTTCGGCCGGCGTGCAAAGCGGCGAGGCAAGCCAGGCTGGACAATCTTTTACTTGGCAACAAACCACCAGTGGAACGGAAAATCCGAATTTTCGCAAAGTAGAAATAAAAGTTTTTGCCGCCGGTGACAAGGCCTATTCGTTGGCCAGTTTGATCGGCTATTTGTCGAAGCTATTATGACGTCGCGCAATCGCGGTTTTACGCTCATTGAAGTTTTGATCGCGGTGACGATCTTCGCGGTGATGTCCGCTTTTGCCTATCGCGCCTTATCGTCAATTCTCGACGCCCGCGAACGAGTCGCCCAGGAAAATCAAAAATGGCGCGGCGTTTCTACTTTCTTTGCGCGCCTGGAAGCGGATCTCGCCAACGCCGCCGCGCGCAGCATTCGCAATAGTAACAATCTCGACGAAGCGGCTTTCGTCGGCAATTTGACCTTCAACAAAGAAACCGAAGGCCAGCTCATGTTCACGCGCATGGGTTTACCCGGCAGCAGCGGCACACTGGCGGCGCCGCAGCGCCTCGGCTATCGCATTAAGCAAGGCACGATTGAAGAACTGGTATGGCCCGTTTTAGATCAGGGACAGCGTACGGCGCCGGCCGTTTATCCGCTACTGAGCGGCATCAACACCTTCACACTGCGCTACCTGAGTAGCACCAATACATGGCAGACCCGTTGGCCGCCGCAAACTACCGGCCCCGCGTCGGTACGAGATATTCCAAAAGCAGTAGAGGTTGCCCTGACCTTGGACAGCGGTGAAACAATCACCCGCTTGCTGCTGCTTAAATCATGAACAGCCGTGTCGAACCCGCCTCGCAACGCGGCGTCGCCATCGTCATGGCGATGTTGATCGTCGCGCTTGCCACCAGCGTCGCTGCCTACGCCGCGTGGCAACAGAATTTATGGATTCGTCAAAGCGAAAATCTGGGCGCTCAAGCGCAAGCGCTGGCCGTTAGCCGCGCGGCGCTTTATTTTGGCAGGCTCGTCTTAATCGAAGATTTGAAAAATCAAAACACGGCGGGCAATGACCATCTCGACGAAGCGTGGGCCAAGTACCAGCTCGTCACGCCCGTCGAGGGTGGCAGTGTCAGCGGCAAAATCGAAGACCAACAGGGCTTATTCAATATCAACAACCTCGCCGCCACCGATGCGACTGAGCGCGCCGTCCAGCTAAAATGGTTCACTGCCTTGCTTGAGGTTTTGGATATTCCGTCCGCCTTGGCAGTCGCGTTGCAAGACTACGTCGATGCCGACGACCAAGGCCCGATGGAAGATCTTGCCTATCTTGGCAAGCCCGAGCCCTATCGCACCGCGAACCAGCCGGTGCAAAGTGTGGACGAGTTGAACCGCGTCGAAGGCTTCGACGAAAAAGTGATGGCGAAACTCAAACCGTTTATCACCGCCATTCCGGAGATCACGCCGCCGGCCCAGGGCACCTTGGCGCCGACGATTCCGGTCACGCCACTGAACGTCAATACCGCGCCGGTAGAAGTTCTCGATGCCGTATTCGGAAAGGGCAATGGTGCGCAAATCGAAACGCTGAGAAAACAAACGCCATTTAAAAATTTCGCTGAATTTGAGACGCAAACCGCCGCGTTCTTACCGCCTCCCAATCCGCAAGACCCAACGGCCCATCCTTGGAACGCAACCAATGTGGACGTGAAAAGCCACTATTTTTTTGTCGCTGCGGTTAGCCAATTCGGCAATACCAAAAACGGTTTGGTTGCGCTGGTTCATCGGGTAAATGCCACCGATTGGCCAATCGTCGTGTGGC
>JANNMV010000209.1:0-5852 GCA_031398205.1 Pseudomonadota bacterium
CGCCGCCCAAGGTGGAAAAGCCACGTCCGGACACCGAGACCAAAAAGCTCAAGGATGAATTGGCGAATGAGCGGCGCAAGCAAGAGCAGGCCGTGGCTGATTATGCGCGGCAGCGCAAAGAAGAGGACGCGAGCCTGCGTCAACACTACGAACAAGAGAGAAAGAAACTTGAGCTAGCGCAGGAAGCTGCGCGCAAAGAGCACGACGCGGAGCGGCAAAAATTGTTGCAACAGGCGGAGCTCGCGTTAGAACAAAAACGCAAGGCGGAGGAGGAAAAAGCCCGCGCTGAGGAAGAAAAACGCCGCGTGCTCGAGGAGAAACAAAAAGCCGAGGAGGAGAAAAAGCGGCTCACCGAAGAAAAGGAAAAAGCGGAAGACGAAAAACGTCACCTGCAAGAGGAACGCAAGAAAGCGGACGAAGAGAAAAAAGAAGAAAAGCGCAAGGTGGAAGATGAGCGCAAGCGCGAACGCGAAGAAGATAAAAAGCGTGCGCAAGAGGAACGCAAAAAAGCCGACGAGGAAAAAAAACGCCTGGTCGAGGAAAAGAACAAAGCGGAAAGCGAGAAACAAAAAATAGAAGAAGAGCGCAAGCGTGAGAAAGAAAAAGAAGACGAAAAAAAACTCACTCAGGAAGAGCGCGAAAAACTCGAGACGGTAGCGAAGCTGAGGCGCGAAGAAGAGGAAAAACGTAAAAAAGAAGACGAGAAGAAAGAGCAAGATAAAAAACTAGCGGAAGAAAAGCATAAAGAGGCGGAGGAAAAGCATAAAGAGGAAGAAAGGAAAAAACTCGAGGAGGAGAAACGCGCGGCGGAAGAAAAGCGCAAGGACGAGGAACGCAAGAAGCAAGAGGAAGACAAACGCGTTGCCGAGGAAAAGCGCAAGGAAGATGAACGGAAGAAGCAAGAGGACGAAAAGCGCGTTGCCGAAGAAAGGCGTAAACAAGACGAAGAACGCGCCGCCAAAGAACGTGCCGCGAAAGAGGGCGCCGAGCGTGCGCGTCAGCAGTCCGAAGCGGCGAAGCGCTTGAAAGACGAATACATCGCCAAGATCAAGGCCAAGATCGAGCAGAATACCTCTGCGCCGGAAGGCATGAGCGGTAATCCGCGTGCGGAATTTACGATTGTGTTATTGCCGACGGGTGAGGTGTTAAGCGTGAAGTTGGTCAAATCCAGCGGCAATACCGCCTATGACGACGCGGTCGAGCGCGGCATTTTTAAATCGGCGCCACTGCCGGTCCCGCCGAATAATCCGGAATTATTCCGCGAGTTTCGCGAATTGCGTTTGCCGTTTACTTATGTGCGGCGTTGATGGTCGCATCGCCAGGAGGCGCACCTATCTTGCCTCTCCGGGCATACCCCATGAAAACCCGCTCCCTGCTTGGCTCCTGGCTCGATGATGTGAAAAATTAGTGTTGCTGCTAATCCCCTTAAGTTACATCAGCAATTCAAGCATAACTATCGGATAGCAAAAGTTTTTCTTGAGGTTTTTGCGCTGGGGGTTACAATATCGCTCACGCCAATCGCGATTTTGAAATATGAAACAACTCAAATATGTTGTTATCTTGTGGGGGCTTTTTGTTTGCCTCGCTGCGCGCGCCGAACTGACGATCGAGATTAGCGTTCAAGGTGCGAAGCAAATTCCTATCGCCATTATGCCCTTCAGTGGCCAAACGCCGGCGCAACAGAATTTGGCGAAAATTATCGGCGCCGACTTGGCGCGCACCGGTCTATTCAAGCTAGTCGATTCGGCTGCGCTACAGCCCGACTTAAAACGCCCGCAGGACGTGGCCTTCACCGAGTGGCGCGGCCGTGGCGCCGACGCGTTGGTGATCGGTACCCTCGAGCCCGGTGCATCGGGAAAATTTCAAGTGCGGTTTCATCTGATGGATGTAGCCAAGCGAGCCCATCTGACCTCGCTCGACTATTCAATCGTTGCGGCGCAATTGCGTCCGACCGCGCACAAGATCGCCGATACGATTTACGAAAAGCTGCTCGGCGAGCCCGGCGCCTTTAATACCAAAATTACCTATGTGGTCAAGCAGGCGAGTAGCTTTTTGCTGAAGGTCGCCGATGCCGATGGCTTCAACGAACAGACCGTGTTGGCTTCCACGGAGCCGGTGATTTCACCGAGTTGGTCGCCGGACGGCACACGCATTGCCTATGTTTCATTCGAGCAGAAAAAACCGATTGTCATGGTGCAGTCCCTCTCAACAGGCGCGCGTAGCGTGGTCGCCGCGTTCAAGGGCAACAACAGTGCGCCGGCTTGGTCGCCCGACGGGAGTAAGCTGGCGGTGACGCTGACCAAGGACGGCGGTTCGCAGCTTTATTTGATTAATGCCGATGGTAGCGGCACGCCAAACCGCATTTCCAGCAGCGCGGGCATCGACACCGAGCCGGCCTTTTCGCCGGACGGACGCTATATCGCATTTACTTCCGATCGCGGTGGCAGCCCGCAGGTTTATCGCGCCTCGGCGTCTGGTGGCGAGGTGCAACGCATGACCTTTAGCGGAAGCTACAACGTCTCGCCGCGCTATAGTCCGGACGGCAAGAATTTGATTTATATCCAGCGTAACGGTGGTCAGTATCGCGTCGCCATGCAGGAGCTCGATACCGGACAGATTCAAGTTTTGACCGATACCGGGCTTGACGAATCGCCCAGTTTCGCGCCGAATGGCCGGACGATATTGTATGCCACCAACGTTAATGGCCGCGGCCTGTTGGCAACCGTTTCACATGATGGCCGCATTCGGCAGCGTCTCACGACTCAGGCGGGCGATATTCGCGAGCCAGCGTGGGGTCCGATGTTGAAGTAGAGCGGTTCAACCTCTTTAAAATTATGCAAAAAGGAAACGAAATGAAAAAAATTCTATTGGCGCTTTTGATCGCGGTAACGGTTATCGGTTG
This sequence comes from Pseudomonadota bacterium, assembly GCA_031398205.1. Classification (GTDB taxonomy): domain Bacteria; phylum Pseudomonadota; class Gammaproteobacteria; order Burkholderiales; family JALYOK01; genus JALYOK01. The sequence continues at coordinate 2,903 of JANNMV010000209.1, forward strand.
TGCCACGCGCAAGCCCGCCCCCATTAGCGATGGCAAGAGAGCGCAAGTAGAAGATAAAAGCATTGGCAGCGGCGATGCTTCCGGTGCCGGCGGTCAAGGCGGCGCGGGCGGTCAGGATGGACAGGGCGGCGCCGCCGGTGGTCAGGACGGCACGGATGCTGACGGCATTCGCGGCACCACGGCAGGAGCTGACGGACAGGGCGGCGCAGACAGCAACAGCGCCGGCGGTAAAGCGGTGACGCCCGGCTCGAATGCCGCGGGCAATCTGGCGCAACGCAGCATCTATTTCGACTACGATAGTTTTTCGGTTAAAGAAGACTATAAGCCGGTGGTTCAGGCGCACGCGAAATTCTTGGTCGAGAATCCGACTTCCAAAGCCTATTTGCAAGGGCATACCGATGAGCGCGGCAGCCGCGAATACAATCTTGCCTTGGGACAAAAACGCGCCGATGCGGTGCGCCGCATCATGTCCGTGCTCGGCGTGAAAGACAATCAAATCGAGAGCGTGAGCTACGGCGAAGAAAAGCCGAAGAATGGCGGGCACGACGAGAATGCTTACGCCCAGAACCGTCGCGCTGACATCGTCTATCAAGGCGAGTAATCGATGAAGCGCGCGTGGCTACTAGGTGTTGCGCTGCTTGGTGCGCAACACGCAAGTCTTGCCGCCATCTTCGGCGAAGATGTGGACGACAAAGCGCGGCAGGAGATCGCCGATACGCGCTCGGAGATGCAGCAACAATTCAAGGGCATCGAAAAGCGCATGAATTCGCTGGAACTGGGCGTCAAAAACCTGGGATTGGTCGAGATGGTGAACCAGATCGACCAACTGAAGGAGGAGATGGGCAAGCTGCGCGGGCAAATCGAACTGCAGAATAACCAGATCGAGACCACGCAAAAGCGTCAGCGTGAACTCTATCTCGATTTGGATAGCCGTTTACGCTCGCTGGAAAAACCCGGTTCGACTTCGGGCGATGTGAGCGCGCCTAGTACAACCAGTTCCGAAGCGAAACCGGATACCCCGCCGACGGAACCGGCCGCGCCGGTGGTGAAGGAGGAGACCAAGCCTGCGGTGACGATCGCCCCTCCCGCGACACCTCCGGTTGCGACGCCTAAACCGACGCCGAAGCCGCCGGTGACCGCAACAACGCCCAAGCCGCCGATTGCAGCGCCCGCCTCGGAAAGCGGCGGCGACATCAAATCCTACGAAGATGCGCACAAGATTTTTCGCTCCGGTAACTACCAAGGCGCGGTCAATGCTTTTCGTGGATTTGTCGAGCAATATCCCAACAGCATTTTGGCGTCCAACGCACAATATTGGATCGGCATTAGTTTCTACAATCTCAAAGATCTCAGAGCCGCGCTCGGCAGTCACCAGCAATTGCTGAAGCGCTATCCGGATTCGCCGAAAGTGCCGGACTCGATGTTGAACATCGCCACGATCCAAGCCGACCTCAACGATCAAAGCGCGGCGAAAATTACATTGGAAGACATCGTTTCGAAGTATCCCAATTCTGAAGCCGCGACGAAAGCAAGAAGCCGGCTGGCAAAACGCCCGTAGGATTTTCAATGTTTGAAGCAACTATAGTGGGTAGCTTGCCGAAACCTTTCTGGCTGGCCGAGACCAATCGACTCTGGCCGTCGTGGCGACTGAGCGGCCCTGAGTTGGACGCGGCCAAGCGCGATGCGACGCTGCTATGGCTCAAAGCGCAAGAAGATGCGGGCCTGGATATCGTCACTGATGGTGAACAATCGCGGCAGCATTTCGTGCACGGTTTTCTTGAGTTCGTTGAAGGCATCGACTTCGACAACAAAGTGAAAATGGGCATTCGCAACAATCGCTATGATGCAATGGTGCCGACGGTCGTCGGGCCGCTGCGACTCAAAGGGCGTGTGCATCAAACAGAAGCACAATTTGCCCGCGCCCACACCCAGAAAAAACTCAAAATAACCCTACCCGGCGCGATGACCATCGTCGATACCATCGCCGATCGCTACTACGGCGACAAAGTGAAAATGGCCATGGCCATCGCCGATTTGCTCAACGAGGAAGCGCGCGGCTTAGAGGCCGATGGCGTCGATGTGATTCAGTTCGATGAACCGGCGTTCAACGTGTTTCTCGATGAAGTCAGCACCTGGGGTATCGAGGCGCTGGAGCGTTCCATCGCCGGACTGAAATGTACGACGGTCGTGCACATTTGCTATGGCTATGGCATCAAGGCCAACATCGATTGGAAAAATTCCCTCGGCGAAGAGTGGCGGCAATACGAAGCGATTTTCCCAGTGATAGCCAAGAGCAGCGTGAAGCAAGTTTCCCTCGAATGTTTTCATTCGAAAGTGCCGCCGCATTTAATGGGTTTGCTCAAGGGTAAGGATATTCTTGTCGGCGTCATCGATGTCGCGTCCGATGAAGTCGAAACCGCCGAGCAAGTCGCGACAACCATCGGCGAAGCGCTCAAATACGTTCCGAAACAACATTTGTTTCCCTGCACCAACTGCGGCATGGCGCCCATGGAGCGCGGCATTGCCGAAGGCAAACTCAAAGCCCTCGCCGCCGGCGCCGCGCTCGCCCGCGAACGCTTCAAATAATCATCCGCCATTCGCCGGATGTGTCGTGCCACCAGCCGCATCCCGCCGGAGTGGCCTAGGGCCATTGCTTCCTGGCGATGCATTGCCTGGGAGGCGCGCCCCTATTGGGTCTACGGGCAATCGATAAATGGGCTGTCATTGCGAGGAGTGACTTTGCGACGAAGCAATCTCGTAATTTGCAGCGCCGAAAAATCAACAATGCTTCGTCGCCGTGCTCCTTTTGCATGAACCCAGACCCAAAGGTAGGGTGGATCAAAGCGCGAAGCGCTGGATCCACCACACCCGTGGCTACGAGCAGTGCGCTTTGATGCGCCTGGTGGATCCGCTGTGCTTGATCCACCCTACAACGCCTTGCCAGGTTCAT
>JANNMV010000213.1:0-8173 GCA_031398205.1 Pseudomonadota bacterium
CCACCAGCGAGCGCGTAATGCCATGGCCCAATAGCTTCTTGTAGGAGGGTGAGCGCGGCTCGGCGTCGATAAACTCCCACCACGGAATTTTCTCGTACTCATTTAGGCGGCGTTCATGGCAGGACGTGATAATCTGCCAGACGCGTGAGGCGAAGAACGCAATTTCCTCGTGCGATAGCCCAAAGTCGCCACCGTACAGGCGTCCCACGTCGTCGAGCGCCACACTGACGTCGCCCCAATTGCGCGGGAAGCGCGACGGCAACTCGATCGGGCGCCGGCTGAATCTGCACAGTTGAATCCGCGTCGTGTCGACTAAGTTATCCGCCACCGAGCGATCTCCGGGTAGTGGGATACGCCGCATGGTGTCGGTAACGTGTTGGTAGAAGCGCGGGAAGAAACGAAAACCGTGCTCTCCCGGGAGCGCTTTGCGCAAGCCGAGGGGCCCCGGTGTGGCGCTTCCCGGGACGCCGATACTTCGCGCCTTGCCGCCTGGTATTGAGAGGGCTTCGTAGACTTCGACGTTGAAACCACGCTCAATGAGCTCGTGGGCCGCGCTCAAGCCGGCGATGCCACCGCCGAGGATGACGATTTTATTCGTCATTACTAAATCGAGCGAAATGGCGCCCGAGTCGCACAGCCAGACAAACGTGCATTCGGAGTTGCGGCTGCATTGGCGATCGCAAAGTCGCGGGCGATCAAGTACGCAGTAAGGTTGAGGTAATTCCGGCCTGTCCTAATATTTCGTAAGCTTTTGCGGCTTTCTCTCTTGCGACTTTCTCTCTTGCGGCTGTCTCTTCTTCGATCTCGTCTAGACTGATGGAGACAACTGCGTTAGGGTCCTTAATCCGCAATACAAATCGTTCATAAACGCGAAACACGTACTTTGCATTCGCGTCGACTTGGAGGAATTGCGCCTTAGGCGGAGTCGCCACAACGATATCCAGAGCTTCACCGCAGGCGGAAGCAACGACACCATGTCTTTTTGGCAACTTGCTCGATCTCAATAGGGGACCACCCAGCATGGGAGTAATTCTGTCTGCGGGGAGAACTAAAGAACTAGTGCTTGGTCTATGCGCCTCAACAAACGCAGTTTGGCCGAGCACACAAGCGAATGGTCCGGGGTAGCCGTCCTTCTCTAAAGCACCGATAGCGCGAGAAATTTCCGCAACCAAATTCTCTCCAAAATCGTCGGGAATGTTTGCGCCTCTTGCCTGTCGAGCGACTGTGAAGTGCTTTGTGTTGTCATTGCGAACAGTTAGGAGCCCTCGCGATAAAAAAGGTGTATTGGCGACAACATCGTCCCGTCCAGTTGGTTTGCTCCATGTCAGCAAGGGGATCGCCGTTGCTGATCCCATCGGGATCTGCAACGCACCCGCGGGGGGGCTTACATCGTCGTGACCGACAAACACGATACTGTCTTCGGATCTAGCAAGAATATTGGCTGCGCGCCTGAACGCAAACAGCGCGCTCGAAAGGTTTTCATCGGCTACCTGCTGACTATTCAAGTAAACATAAGTTCGAATCGTCCAGAAAGAGGTAGTGTCATTATCAGCGACCGAAATTGTAGACGCCGAAGGAATCATTAACGACGTGTAGTTGACGGTCTGTCGTGACACCGTCTCCATACTCGCCCCTACCGGTCCATAACACGGCAAACAAGCCCCAGCGACACTCGCCTTAGTGAACTCTTCGGTGATCGCGCTGTTCACCCGATTCCATTGCGCTTCGGTCCAATTCAATTGCGACATAGTTTCCTCCCAGCATTGTCAGTACGAATCTTCCTTGTATTACCCTGGCCGACGTTGGCTGGAGGCGGGTTTTCATCCATGCCATAACATGGCATGATGAATATTCGCCTCTATCCAAGAGCCTTCGAATATTCTATCCTTGTTTTCGCTATGAATTTCATTTTACACGCAAACTTACTCCAGGAAGCAGCCAGGCTGGCGAGTGACGGTGAGCTCGGTAACTCCGACGCTATTCACCTGCTGCAAATGCCGCATAGCGTGGTCGAGATCAGGGAGGTGTTGCGCAAGTTCGAGAATCAACTAACCCGCGAAGCAAGAGCTAAGTTGATCCGGGAGATGTTCGCGCCACTACCGGAGCATGTCGACAATCAGCGGTTCGAGCCGCTGTTCGAAAAGTACCCTATATCCGGCAAGACCTATACCACCGAGAGCGGAACGGTCGTTCTCAATGAAATCCAGTATTACAACGGGGAAATGCTTCACTTCTACGGGGAGTGCAGCAATGTCGCGCAGGTCACTGAAGAGTTGGCGGGAAGCGGCCACAAGCCCTTCCTTCTCAATTACCCCAATGGCAGGCAGACGGCGGTGGTGCAGATATGGGCCAACAAGCTTACGGATACTTCGTTACGACCCTACAACTCCATGTTCATAGTGATTCCGGCCGTGCCTGAGGAGACCCCTGCCCAGATGGTCGCCTTCCCCGCCGATGAAAATGGCGCATCGAGCGTGCTGTCCATGCTCCGCGGCAGCTACGATGCAATCAAGGGGGTATACGAAAACATGGCGCGACTGTATCTCGTCCGGCTATTCGATTCGACACAGATCGCCATCGATGTAGGTCGGGAGCGGATGGGCACGGACAAGCGCCTTGGGAATACCGAACTCAAGCGCGAAGGAAGGTTGCTCGACTTATCGATTACAGACAGATACGGGCGACTCATGATGCAAGGCCGCTTGATATTGGCCGAGGATCCGCGGACATACCTGCCCGCCATTGCGCAGGCCGCCTCGACCGCGGGTATCGCTTTCAACCCGATGCCCGCTGGAACCGAGTATGTCTTCCCGGCCATCGCTCGTATCGGACGCTCGCACTGCATCAGTTGGCAGTGGCGCACTGACGTCTTACCTCGATATCAACCGCTAACGGATGATGCGGTCGTTTTCGGCACGAGTTCTGAGGAAGGTGTCATGCTGAACAGATGGGGCTTCCAGCCCAAGGTGCTGGGTTATATCCCAAATGTACGGGGCGCAATCACCGGCTTGCCTGAGCATGCAACGTCTGGCGTCGCAGGCGAGCAAGCCACCAAAACGTTTTCTCCCCTAACGACTATCCAGACGTTAGAACCCTGCGTCAGCCGTGTCCTGTTACCGTCGCCGTGGGTAGAGTCGCGCCTAGGAGCACGTTATTGGCGGCGGAGTTGATGGTGGCCGTAGCCTATCGCAGCGTACTTGGACGGTTAAATCGCAACTCCCAGGATCTAGCTTTTTGCTGGCGCACTCAGTCGATCGATGCGCGTAGCACTACGGCGGTTCTCAGGATGCCCCGTTGGACCTTGGAAGACACATTGGGACAACCGGCGTTGCTCCCAATCGAGCAACCACTACGGGAGGCATTTGCGCAGCTGCACTGCCGGGCAATCCTGAAGGACTTCCGCAGGCTTCAAGCGATGGAAGGATACATGTGCCACTAGATGCCCAATTGTCGGTGATGGCACCACACTGCAGTCATCCACGAGCGTATCGCGTTTTCAATTGCCTACATTCTCCTCTAAGCGGAAAAGTGTGCCGATCAAAAGTATCCCAGCCTGGCTGAGCCAATTGGGTATGTCTCAGTATGCGAAAGCGTTTGAGACGAATGACATTGACATCGACGTGTTGGCTAACATCGATGATCAAGCGCTCAAGGACATTGGCGTCACCAGCGTTGGACATCGAGTCAAGCTGCTCAAGGCAATTGCGGAACTCAGAGCTGGCCAAGCAACGGTTCCGTCCTCGGAACAAATGCACGAGGTTGCCGCCCCCGAATCGATCACGAGGCTGGAAGGCGAACGCCGCCAATTGACCGTGCTTTTCTGCGACATGGTGGGCTTCACCGAGTTGGCCAACCGCGTCGATCCCGAAGTTCTCGAAGGCGTTATTCGTAGCTACGAGGAAGAGTGCGCGGTGTGCATCACGCGCTACGAGGGCTACGTGTTCCAGAGATTGGGCGATGGCATCGTCGCCTTCTTTGGTTATCCGTTGGCGCACGAGGGGGAGGCCGAGCGCGCCATTCGCGCTGGGCTGTCGATTATCGATTCTCTTTCCAAGCTCGATGTGGCCGAGATCGGGCGAATTCAAGTGCGCATCGGCATCGCAACCGGTGTGGTGGTGGTCTCTGGTGCCGAGAGAAGGGCGGTAGGCGAGACGATGAATTTGGCTTCTCGACTTCAAGGCATCGCGCCGGTGGGCAGCATAGTGGTGAGCGAGAGGGTGCGCAGACTCGCCAGCGGCGTTTTTGAGTACGACGACTTGGGCGAGCAAACGCTCAAGGGCATGGCGAAGCCAACCCACGCCTATCGCATCGTTGTGGTGAGCCAAGTAGCCAGCCGCTTCGAAGCCGCCACCCAAGAAGGGCTCACGCCGATGGTGGGGCGCGGGCGGGAGATTGGGCTGCTGCTGGAGCGCTGGGCGCTCGCGCAAGACGGCGAAGGCCAGGTGGTGCTAGTGTCCGGCGAGCCGGGCATCGGCAAGAGCCGCGTCTTGAGCACGCTGCGTGAGTGGCTAGAGGTCCAGGGTGCACAGGCCCTGAGATTCCAGTTCTCGCCTTACTACGTCAACAGCGCCTATTACCCCATAATCGACAACCTTGAGCGGGTGCTAAAGTTCGGTCGCGACGAGTCACCGGAATCCAAGCTCGACAAGCTCGAAGCGCTGATGGTGGGCCGCCTCGGTTTGCCGTACGGCGAGGTCCGCGTCGTCGCGGCGATGTTGTCTATCCCTTGCGAGACACGTTACGGAGTGATCTCGATCACGCCGCAGAAGCACAAGGATGAGACGCTGCGAGTGCTGGTCGCCATCGTGGAGGCGGCCGCGCGTAAGCAACCCACTGCGCTGTTGTATGAGGATGCGCACTGGGCGGATCCCACGACGCTGGAAGTGCTCGATCTGTTAATCGACCGGATGAGAAAGGTCCCGCTACTCATCGTGCTCACCCACCGGCCGGGGTTCCAGCCCAAGTGGCGCAGCCATGGCCATGTTGCGACGTTGAACTTAGCCAAACTCACGCGCGTGCAGAGCAGTGCGATCGTGTCTAAGCTCGCCAGTGGCAAAGTACTGCCCGCCGATCTGCTGGAAAAGATCCTAGTTAAGACCGATGGCGTGCCGTTGTATGTGGAAGAACTAACCAAGACCATTCTCGAATCGGGTGAGCTCCAAGACGCCGGCGATCATTACAACTATACGGGTGCCGGGCGCAACGTCACCATCCCGGCGACCTTGAGAGATTCGCTGATGGCGCGCCTCGATCGGCTCATGCCCGCGAAAGAGATCGCCAAGATCGGTGCGGCGATCGGGCGCGAGTTCGGCTACGAGCTCATGGCAGCGGTCGCACCCCACTCGAAGACTGAACTCGACAGCGCGCTCAATCAGTTGACCGAATCGGGACTGGCATTCCGGCGCGGCACGCCGCCCGTTGCGACCTACATCTTCAAGCACGCTCTGGTGCAGGACGTGGCCTACGACTCGCTGTTGAAGACTCGCCGCCAGGTCTTGCACGCTAAGATCGCGCGCGCGCTCGAAGAACATTTCCCGAATACCAAAGACACGGAACCCGAACTGCTCGCGCACCACCTCACAGCGGCGGGCGAGACCGAACTCGCGATTGACTACTGGCGCGACGCAGGCAAACTGGCGTTGAAACGCTTCGCGCTCAATGAAGCGATCTCGCACCTGAACCAAGGTATTCAGATCATCGGTTCGCTGCATCAGTCACCGCAGCGCGATGGGAAAGAACTGGGGCTTCGCACTCTCCTGGGCACGGCGTGGGTGGCACTGCGTGGCTTTGCGGCATCGGAAGCATGGTCCAGCTTCCACACGGCGCTCGGGTTGGCCAAGTCCTTGAGCCGACACGAGGCATTACTGCCGATCTACTTCGGGCTGTGCTCCAACCTAGTACTCCAGGGCCGCCTCGCTGAAGGTCTCGACTGGGTGAATGAAATGCTGGCTTCTGCAGAAACCACCGGCGATCCCGATCTCTTGATCATGGGGCACAGGTCGGCATGCACCACCTACTTTTGGCTGGGACATTTCAACCAGTCGCGCGAGCGTGGCGACCGGGTGCTAGCGCTATACAGCGAGGAGAAGCACCGCCACCTCGCAGATATCACTAACATCGACCCAAAGACGGTCGTCGATATCTACCTCTCCATTGGGACCTGGATGCTCGGCTATCCCGATCGCGCCGTGCAGGTGAGCGAAGCTATGGATGCGCACGCTCGCCGGCGCGGCCACCCCTTCGACCTCGGCTATGCGCTCACTTTTGGCGGCCAGGTTTGGGATTTGCGCTGCGAACCCGAGCGTCTTCTGGCGCGCGTCGAGGAGGCCGAGCGGCTGGGCCGAGCGCACAGTCTGCCATTTATCTCCGAAGTGTTGGCGCAGATACTCAAAGGCGTCGCTTGGTTGCGGGCGGGGTGCGTCGCGGAGGGTGTCCCACAGCTACGCGGTGCGCTCCAAAAGTGGAACGCGGGTGGCGCGCTGCTTTGGGTGCCTTACTTACGAGCGGTCCTGGCCGAAGGTTTGGCGCTCGGCCGCGATCTCGAAGGTGGATTGAGTTTGATCGAAGAAAGTCTCACCCAGATTGCGCGGCCGGGATGGGAAGAGCGTTCGCACCTAGCGGAGGTGCTACGGCTCAAAGGATGGATGCTGCAGCAACAAGGAAAGTTGGCAGCGGCGGAAGAAAACTACCTCGCCTCGCTCGAGGTCGCACACGAACAGCAGGCGAAGTCTTGGGAGTTACGCACTTCAACCAGCCTCGCTCGGCTCTGGCAAAGCCAGGGAAAACGCAACGAGGCGCGCGGACTTCTTGCGCCAATCTACAACTGGTTCACCGAAGGCTTCGCCGCGAAAGATCTCATCGAAGCCAAAGCGCTACTGGTCGAACTCTTGTGAGTACCCTATGCCTGTTCTGGGCTGAGAAGGCAGACAAGTTCAGGACAAGGCGAAATAGCCTATCGGCGCCCGGTCTATATGCCCGAGTCGGCGTTTTTGCTCGATCCGTCGCCTGAGTTCTGCCGCGAGTTCATCGTCGATCTGCCCGGTTTGGAGCGCGGCCCTATAGGCGCTCAGTGGAAGCGCATTGCGTCCTCGCGCGCTGCGCTCATAGGCGAACTTGCGCGCCAGTCCGAACTCAGTGGAAGGTTCGCGCACCGAGTCGCGCGCATCGCTAACCCAATTGCCTGGATTGGCTCCCATCTCCGCGGCAAGGGCTGCCCATAGCTTGGCATCATCGGTTGTCGTGTCAGTGCAAGGGAAGACCAGATGCCCGACAAGGCTCTTGTGAGTTTCCATCCACGATTGGGTGAAGCGTTCGAGCGACGTGAGACGTTCATTCAGATACCTGATCCAATACATACCGAACGCGATGTCCCCGGACGCCTGACGTTTCTCCCAATCCCTTGTCAGATAGCGCTCTCCAGGATGCAAAGAACGTACGTAATTCTCGGATGTAAACGGCGCCAGCGTGAACTTGCCGAGGGTGTGGCTTACCTCCACAACTCCGGTCCAATAGGATTGATAGGCGGTACTGGAGCGTGCCGTACGCGCACTTTGTTGCGCGATGTGGCCCAACGTCTTTTCTGCCTTGGCAAAACCCATGTGCTTGATCAAGCTCGCTCTCATTAGCGCCTGCCCGGCCGCCAGAGGGCTCGGAACAATAGGACTCGCACCCGCCGCATCCGCTGTGCCGCGGAGAAAGTGCATGCCGTCCCGGCGATCGTCCACAGGCAACGCGGGACTATTGACGGCGAGAAAATCCACCGGCTGGCCGGCTGCGGTCAGAAACGACGCGCGCACGCCAAGAAAGTCCGGATCAGTTTCGATATGGGGAGTACCCAAGCTGGTGGAAACTCGGCCGATACCGATATGCTCGACGCCGGGGACGAACAACCCGACGCCAGAAAACCCCTTTGGGAGTTCGGTCGCGACGCGCAGCAACACCTTGCTGCCCGCGATCTGATACTGATGGGCCGCTCGGTCTAGACACTTGATCTCGGGGTGACGGTCGCGAAGCTGGCGCTGAATCTCGCTTATCTCGGCCACGTCGGCATCGATGCGACGTAGATCGTCCGCGCCAGCCCGAAACAGCGGTTGTGCGGTACCTTCATCTTTCATGGTTCTCTCCTTCAAACTTAAGCACCCAACGCTTCGAGCTTGGCAAACCGAACGCATAT
>JANNMV010000229.1:0-1815 GCA_031398205.1 Pseudomonadota bacterium
CAAGCCAAAGCCGGCTAAGCTGGGCATCTTTTTCGGTTGCGCCATCAAGCGCATTTTTCCGACGTTGAGTTCGCGCAGGATCTGTGCGCCGATGCCGTAACTGCGCGGATCCCAGCGTTCCGACGGTTTGCGCATGCGCGCATCGGGCTTAATGCGGTTCAGCAGATCGGCACCGGACTCGGGCTTGTGCAGCAACACCAGCACGCCGCGATCCGTTGCGGCGATCTTTTTTAACGCATCGGTGACGGTGAAGGAATGATGGTTCGCACTGGTGTCGAGAAAATCGAATACCGACAACGGCTCGTGAACCCGCACCAAGGTGTCTTCACCGTGGGCGATTTCGCCGTGCACCAACACCAGGTGGGTGTGATTCGCCGTCGTGTCGACAAACACCACCAAACGGAACGCGCCGAATGGCGTGGCGATCGGCTGATCGGCGACCTTGGTCACGACGGTTTCGCTGTGGCTGCGATAGTGAATGAGGTCGGCGATCGTGCCGATTTTAATCTGATGCTGGGCGGCGAACTCGACTAAGTCCGGCAGCCGCGCCATTTCGCCGTCGTCCTTCAAAATTTCGCAGATCACCGCCGCCGCTTCCAGTCCGGCCAATTGCGCCAGATCGCAGCCCGCTTCAGTGTGGCCGGCGCGCACTAACACGCCGCCCTTTTGCGCTTTCAACGGGAATACGTGGCCCGGCTGAATAATGTCTTCCGGCTTAGCCTGTTTCGCCACGGCGGCTTGAATGGTGCGTGCGCGATCTGCTGCCGAGATGCCGGTCGTCACGCCGCTCGCCGCTTCGATCGACAAGGTAAAATTAGTGCCCATGGGCGAGCGGTTCTCCGACACCATCAAGGGCAAGTTGAGCTGTTTGCAGCGCGCTTCGGTCAAGGTTAAGCAGATCAATCCGCGGCCATGTTTGGCCATGAAGTTGATGGATTCCGCCGTCGCACACTGGGCGGCGATGACCAGATCGCCTTCATTTTCACGGTCTTCCTCGTCGACGAGAATAACCATGCGGCCGGCGCGAATGTCGGCAATGATCTCGCTGGTGGTATTGAGTTGCATGCTGCGATTTTAACAGCTTAACCCAGAAACTTCCCGAGCTGGGCTAGATAACGGGCGATTAAATCCACTTCGATATTGACCTTTGCGCCAGGTGCCAAGCGCTTGAATGATGTCGAGATCAGCGTGTGGGGAATGACGTTGATGCTGAAAATTTGTTGCTCGATCGTGTTCACGGTCAAACTCACGCCGTCGATGGTGATAGAGCCTTTTGGCGCGACGAATCTTTCCAGCGCCGGCGGCAGACGCACGCGCAATTCCCAACTTTCGCCAATGGCGGTGAAGGAAACCACTTCGCCGACGCCATCGATATGTCCGCTGACCAGATGGCCGCCAAGGCGATCCGCTAGGCGCAAGGCCTTCTCGAGATTAACTTCGGCGTTGAGTTGCTCCAGGCCCGCGGTGCAGCGCAAACTCTCTCGCGAAATATCCACGGAAAATGAATGCCCAGTCTTGGCGATCACGGTCAAACAGGCGCCGCTACAGGCAATGCTGTCGCCGATGGCGACATCGTCCAGTGCAAAATTCTCGCAGGTAATCGTCGCGCGTATGCCCTTTTCCTGTTGCTTTATTTCGCTGATGCGGCCAAGGCCGGTGATGATTCCTGTGAACATTTCATTCCAGATGGAAATAGAAAACTAAGGTTACAACTGTCATCCTTCGCGTTGCTCAGGATGACATTCTCAAAGCATTACCCGTTGGCCGTGCGGTTATTCGAATATCGCCATCAATTTGGCGTAGATCTTTAATTTC
>JANNMV010000242.1:0-2841 GCA_031398205.1 Pseudomonadota bacterium
CCTGAGCCACATCGAAGCCGCGTCGATTCCGCTGGCCGGCCAGACTGCCTGGCAGGCACTCATGGACGTTCGCAAACTGCAAAAAGGCCAGAAAGTCTTAATCCACGCCGGCTCCGGCGGGGTGGGTAGCTTCGCGATTCAGCTCGCCAAGCATGTCGGTGCGACGGTTGCGACAACCACCTGCGCAAAAAACGCCGATCTGGTCAAACGACTCGGCGCCGATGTCGTGATCGACTACAAAACCCAGCGCTTCGATGAAATGTTGAGCGACTATGATTTCGTGCTCGATACCCAAGGGGGCGATATTCAGCATCGCTCGTTTCGGGTGCTGAAACGCGGCGGCGCCCTCGTCACGATCGTAGGCACGCCGACCGCCGAATTCGGCCGTGAGTGGGGAGTGAATGTTTTGGTTCGTATGATCATGGCCTGGGCAAATCGCAAGTCCACCCAACTGGCCCGGGAACGCGACGTGACTTTCAAATTCCTATTCATGAAGCCCAGCGGCGCTCAGCTAGGGGAAATTGCAACGCTTATCGAAAGCGGCGCGATTAAACCGGTGATCGATAAAGTGTTCGACTTGGATCATATCCGCGAGGCGTTGGCTTATAGCGAAGGCGGGCGCGTGGTGGGCAAGGCCGTCGTTCAAATCTTTACCGGGTAGTTTGCCAGACACCGCACCCCGCCTGCCTCGCAGCCGCGCATGCCTGGAACGCCGCGCTAGGCCCTGCCCCTGGACGTGGGCCGATCAGGACGATGCGCATCATAGCCGCGTCGCTTAAGCGTAAAATACGCCCTCACCATAAGAAAGTACCCATGCCAAACGACCCCGCGAACCGCCCCCTTCCAATATTGTTCTCGCCGCTAAAAATACGTGGCGTCACGTTAAAAAACCGCGTCGTCATTTCCCCGATGTGTCAATACTCCGCACTGGATGGCCGCGCCAACGACTGGCATCTGGTCCATCTCGGCCAGTTCGCAACCGGCGGCGCGGGGCTGGTGTTTTGCGAAGCGGCGGCGGTGGAAGAGCGCGGCCGCATCACCCACGGCGATCTAGGAATTTGGAGCGACGCGCACATCGAGCCGCTGGAGCGGGTGACGGACTTCATCAAGGGTAATAATGCCGTGGCGGCGATACAACTGGCCCACGCCGGGCGCAAGGCGAGCATGCAGCGGCCGTGGTTTGGTAACGCCGCGCTGAATGACGCGGATAGCGCGCGCGGCGATCTTGCGTGGAATATTGTTGGGCCCAGCGCGCAGCCTGTTGCACCGGGTTGGCTCATGCCGCACGCGCTGTCCATCGCGGAAATAAAAGCGCTAATCGAGCCGTGGAAAGCGGCGACGCGGCGATCCCATGCCGCCGGTTTCGATGTCCTTGAAGTGCACGGCGCCCACGGTTATTTATTGCATAGTTTTCTCTCGCCGCTGTCCAACAAGCGCACCGATGCTTACGGCGGCAGCTTCGCGAATCGCATTCGTTTGGCGCTGGAAATCGTCGATGCCGTGCGCGCCGAGTGGCCGGACGACAAGCCGTTATTTTTCCGTACCTCGTCGTCGGATTTTTCCGAAGTGGGTTGGAAGATCGAGGATACCATCGCGCTAGCGCGACAACTCAAGGAACACGGCGTCGATGTGATCGACTGTTCGTCCGGCGGCATCGCCGGTTCCGCGACCGCTGCGCCGATCAAACGCTACCCCGGTTTTCAAGTACCGTTCGCCGAGCAGGTGAAGAAGGACGCGGACATACTGACGCAAGCGGTCGGCATTATTTTGAACGGCACGCAGGCGGAAGAAATTCTGCAGTTGGGCCGCGCCGATCTCATCGCCATTGGCCGCGAAGCGCTATACAACCCGCACTGGGCGCAGCATGCGGCGCAAGAACTCGCCGCCGACCCACGGTTTGAGTTGTGGTCGAAGCAATACGGCTGGTGGCTCGACGTGCGCGCGAAGACGCTGCAACTCACGCGCTAGGCCGATGTCCGCTTCACCGCAGTCGCGTTCCAGCCTGATCCTGGTGGTGCTGATCACGCTCATCTGGGGCTTTAATTGGGCCACCATGAAAGTGGTGTTGAGTGAAATTCCACCGTTGACGTTCCGCGCGTTGTGCATGGGCGCGGGGGCGATCGGGCTCTTCGCCATCGCTAAAGCCAACGGCCTGGCGCTACGCGTGCCGCGGGGCCAATGGCCGCGGCTGATGGCGAGTGCGCTGTTCAATATCACCGGCTGGAATTTGCTGATTGCGTTCGGCTTGAAATACGTCGCGGCGAGTCGCGGTGTGATCCTCGCCTACACCATGCCAATGTGGACGGTATTGCTCAGCATGATTTTTTTGCATGAGCGCTTAACCGGGCGGCGCGCCGTCGGCCTCATGTTCGGCATGGTGGCGATGTTGATCTTAGTCAGCGTGGAATTTGCGCAATTGAAAGCGGCGCCGCTGGGCGCGCTGCTTATTGTCGGCGCGGCATTGTCGTGGTCCATCGGCACCATTATCTTGAAACGCTATCCGGTCGATTTGCCAACCACTTCCATGACCGGCTGGACCATGGTGCTCGGCGGCATTCCGATTTGGATCGCAGCGCCTTTCTTCGAGCGCATATCAATCAGCACGATTACGTTTTGGCCCGCCCTCGGCGTGGTGTACAACATGACTCTGGCGGTGATCTTTTGCTATTGGGCGTGGAATAAACTCATCAGCCAAGGTTCCGTCAGCGTGACCTCACTTTCGACGCTGATGATTCCGGTGCTGGGCGTGTTCAGCAGCATGTGGTTTCTCGGCGAACAGCCGCGTTGGCAAGAGTTCAGCGCGCTGGCGCTGGTGATCGTTTCGTTGCTGTTGGTGTTAAT
>JANNMV010000291.1:0-2123 GCA_031398205.1 Pseudomonadota bacterium
GCGACCGAAAAGCGTTGTTGGATGCGCGGAAAATAAAAAAATATCGCGATCTCGACCAGCACACCGATGGACCAAAGCATGCCGACACTGGTTTTGCTATAGCCTTCGGCGACCAAATAAATCGAGAAGAAAACATACAACGGCCCGTGCGCGAACGTCATGAGAAAGCAGGCGACAAAGAATGCCGCGACTTTGGGTTCGCGCAGAATAGACATAATCGAGCCCTGATCGTCGCCGTGGATTGATGCGCCGCCGCGCGGAACCAACCAAGCGAATGCCAACATCGCCAGCATCAGTAGCAGCAGGATCAGCGGCAAACGGGAAATGGCGATGAAATCCAGCATCGCGCCGACGCCGCTGACTATCAGCACGAAGCCAATCGAACCCCACAAGCGAATGCGACCGTATTGCGCCGTTGCACCGCCGAGCCGCTGCAAGGTTGATGCTTCAACGAGCGGCAGCGGGCCGCTCCAAAAAAATCCCACGACCGACATCACCACAAATAACCAGACGAAACTTGACGACAAAAACACGGCACAAAAAACCAGCACCGCGGCGAAGGTCGTGAAGCGAATCACCCAATCGGGCCGACCCAAACGATCGCTCGCCGCGCCCCAAAAAGTCGGCGCGAAGATGCGCATGACCTGTTGCACCGCCATCAAGGTTCCGATCTGCGCCGCGGCGAATCCTAGCGATTGCAGGTATAAACCCCAGTAGGAAGAATAGGCGGCAACGAACGCAAAGTAGGTGAAATAGAAACCGGCGAGGCGCCAGTAAATGCTGAAGTCCATACTCGCATTCTAACAACCGGGGTAAACCAACCGCCTAAATCTGCGTAAAGGCATGCCCTGCAAACCAATGGCGATGCGGCTGTCCAGGCATACTATGCCACGACCCAGGCACGACGCGCCACCTGGCAAGGCGCTTTGTAACACCGAAAGTGGACGCGATGAACGCGTCTTCACTACAATCCACGCATTCTCATCCCCACATGTTAGCCATGATCAGTCACAACAAATTACCGCGGCGCTAAAACAATTTTCGACAGAAAAAGGCGTCGCCCACGCCATGCTCGCGCAAAAATTCGCTTGAGCGAAGCGAGCATGGGTGTTTTCGGTTGCGTCGGCGATGAAGCGGAAGTGATTTTTGTAAGGACTTCACCTCTCGTGGCCCGAGGCCAGTCCCTCATTCCCGCGAAGGCGAGAATCCATTTGGCCTATCAAAGTCAATATGGAT
This sequence comes from Pseudomonadota bacterium, assembly GCA_031398205.1. Taxonomy (GTDB): domain Bacteria; phylum Pseudomonadota; class Gammaproteobacteria; order Burkholderiales; family JALYOK01; genus JALYOK01. The sequence continues at coordinate 1,237 of JANNMV010000291.1, forward strand.
TCCCGCCTTCGCGGGAATGACATCGCCGGGTAATTAGCGTGCGTCGCTAAGATTATTCACAGCAAAACTTCAAGGCTTCCAAACCGACGGATGACAGCGCTGATACTGCCCCGCATACGCCGTCTCGGCACCCAGCTCACGCGCCGCCTGCCACGCCCAGTGCGGGTTATCCATGGCCGCGCGGGCGATCGCGACCATATCCGCTTTGCCCGATGATACGATCTCTTCCGCCTGTTTGCCGTTGGAAATCATGCCGACCGCCATCACCGCCATGCCGGTTTCGCGTTTGATTTTTTCCGCGAACGGGACGTTGTAGCCGGGCGCGAACGAAATCTTTTGGCGCGGGTCTACTTGCCCCGATGTGGCATCGATAAAGTCGCAACCGAGTTTCTTTAACGCTTCGGCGAACACAACGGTTTCCTCCGGCGTCCAGCCGCCATCGACCCAATCGGTGGCGGACACCCGCACGCCGAGCGGCAAATCCGCCGGCCACACAGCGCGTACGGCTTCGAATACTTCCAACGGATAACGCATGCGATTGGCGCTGCTGCCGCCATATTCGTCGTCGCGCTGGTTGGCAAGCGGCGACAAAAATTGATGTAGCAAATAGCCGTGGCCGATATGTAATTCGATGAGATCAAAGCCGATGCGCACCGCGCGTTTCGCCGAATCGACGAACTGTTGTTTCACTTCGGCAAGGCCCGAGCGCGTGATGGCGACGGGTGTATGCCAACCGGGTCCGAACGGCAGTGCGCTGGGGGCCAGCGTTGTCCACGCACCCTCTTCTGCCGTCAACGGCTTATTGCCATCACTGGGACGATGCACCGAACCTTTGCGGCCGGCGTGGGCGAGTTGTATGCCCCACTTCACTACACCGTAGCGCTTAC
>JANNMV010000295.1:0-3612 GCA_031398205.1 Pseudomonadota bacterium
TCGGTATTTTGGCGGCGGTTGCGATTCCTGCTTACAGGGATTACACGGTCAAGGCTCGTTTTACTAACGTCGTTAGCGCAACCAATTCGATCAAAACCACATTGTCTGAGTGCGCTCAAGACAATAGCGCTATTGCAGGCATATGCGATACGTACGTTCTGCTTGGTTTGAACCCGCCGGCCGCGGATCCTAACATTACCAGCGTCACCATTGCGGCGGGAACGGGCGTAATTACTGGTGTTGGCGCAGTACCGGCAGGTGGTTTCACGTACATTTTGACACCGACGGTTCCGGCCGCTGGCGACACCACAATGCCCTGGGCTGTATCAGGCACTTGTGTAGCTGCCAAAGCATGTAAAGTCAGCTAATCTAAAGTTCGGCACGGTAGTTAGAACAAGCCCCTCTTAGCAGGGGCTTGTTTGCTTGGTCAGCGACTAAATACATTAACCCGCATACTTCACTCTAATTGAATCTTTTATGGAAACAATACTCGCTGTCGAACAGGTCTCGCGTGTTCCCGTGAAGGTGATGTCACGTTTTAAGGCCGCAGGAATTCACTTTGCGATCAGCATCGCAATCGCCGCCGCTGTGTTAGTGTTGATGCTGAATGTGTGGTACCCGCAACCCTATTTCGAGGCTGTGGGTGGCGATGAGTTACTACTTTTAATAATCGGCGTCGACGTCACGCTCGGTCCACTGATCACCCTGATTATTTTTGACATCAAAAAGAAAAGTTTGAAGTTTGATCTTTCGGTCATCGCGATTATTCAAACCGCAGCGTTGTGTTACGGCGCTTATGCGATGTTCCAAGCTCGGCCAGTTTATACTGTCTTCGTCAAAGATCAGTTCAAGGTTGTAACTGCAAACGAACTTGAGGACGAGCAATTGGCAAAAGTCACGCGGCCAGAATTTAGGTCCCTGCCGCTGACTGGTCCGGTCGTTGTAGCAGCACTTGAACCCACCGACACCAAAGAACGAGACTACGTGGCGACCGGAGCGATTTTTGGTATGGATTTGCAGTTTTTCCCACAGCACTATCGTGCGTACGGTGAAGTCCAATCAAAGGTGTTGGTGCACGCGCGAGCATTGACTGCGTTTCAAAAAATCAATCCGTCAGGACTTAAAGACATCGAAGCAGTTTTAGTTCAATTGAAAAAGAATCCCCAAGACGTTGTATTTCTCCCATGCAATGCCAAACAAAAAAGTATGACTGCATTACTCGATGCGAAGACGGGCGAGATAATCAAAATTCTGCCGATAAGGCCCGCTATCTTGCAATAAAACTTATGCCGCGCAAATAACGCAATCGCGGGACTTGCTCCAAATCAAATCGTTGATTTGGAAGTGCCTTGGCGCTGAGTTACAATGCTATTGTCGAACGCTCAGCGACACCACATTCGCCTAGGAGTCCTCATGTTACAAACCACGCCCGCCGCCATCAAGCTTAACCCCAACGACGATGTCATGATCGCCTGTCGGGAGTTGGAGGTTGGTACCGAAATTCCGGGAACGGGCATTCGCTGCACGGCGCGAATTCCTTCGGCGCATAAAGTCGCGGTGACGGCGATTGCCAAGGATGCGCCGGTGCGGCGCTATAACCAGATCATCGGTTTCGCGACGGCGGACATCAACCCCGGCGATCACGTTCACAGCCACAATCTTGGTATGCACTCATTCGAGCGCGACTATGCGTTTGGTTTGGACGTAAAACCAACCGATTTTTTCGCGCAGCAGGCCACCTTTGATGGCATTGTGCGAAAGGATGGTCGCATCGCGACGCGCAATTACATCGGCGTGATCAGCACCGTGAATTGCTCCGCGACGGTGACGCGTGCGGTATCGGATTATTTCAAACGCAGCGACATCCTCGCAGAATTTCCGAATGTCGACGGCATCGTGCCGTTAACGCATAGTTCCGGTTGTGGCATGGGCTCCACCGGCGTCGGCATCGATGTTTTGCGTCGCACGATAGCCGGCTATGCCAAGCATCCAAACTTCGCCGGTGTGGTGATGATTGGCTTGGGCTGCGAGGCGAATCAGATGAGCGCGCTGACTTTCACGCAGGGCCTCAAGGAAGATGCCACGCTCTTTACCATGACGATTCAGGACAAAGGCGGCACGAAAAAGACACTGGACTCCGCACTGGATGCGGTGAAGGAAATGTTGCCAGAAGCGAATAAAGTCGGCCCGCGCCAGATAGTTTCCGCAAGTCACTTAATGCTGGCGCTGCAATGCGGTGGTTCTGATGGTCATTCGGGTATTACCGCGAATCCCGCGCTAGGCGCCGCGGTCGACTTGCTGGTGCGGCATGGTGGAACGGCAATCCTGTCCGAGACGCCGGAGATCTATGGCGCCGAACATTTGTTGACGCGCCGCGCAGTGTCTCGCGAAGTTGGCGAGAAACTTATCAGTCGTATCAAATGGTGGGAGGACTACACCGAACGCAATCAAGGTGATATGGATAACAATCCGTCTCCCGGTAATAAGGCGGGTGGACTCACGACGATTCTAGAAAAATCCCTGGGCGCCGTTGCAAAAGGTGGCACCACCAATCTGGTTGACGTTTGCGAGTACGCCGAAAAGGTCACCGCGAAGGGTTTTGTTTTCATGGATACGCCCGGTTACGACCCGACGTCGGCGGCGGGACAAGTGGCCGGTGGCGCGAATATTGTTTGCTTTACCACCGGGCGTGGATCGGCTTACGGATGCAAACCGGCGCCTTCGCTTAAGCTCGCAACGAACACGCCGATGTATCAGCGCATGACCGACGACATGGACATAAATTGCGGCGAGATTGTCGATGGCGCCGAAACGGTACAAGGCGTTGGCGAGAAAATCTTCAAAATGATTCTCGCCACCGCGTCCGGCAAACGTTCGAAGAGCGAAGAATTGGGCTATGGCGACGACGAGTTCGTTCCCTGGGTGATCGGTGCGACGATGTAATGTCGATTTTCTTGTAAGATTTGTTAATACCTCGTGCCTGGGAGGCAATCTGGGTGCGCCTCTTGGGCATGCCTTCTTGAAGGCTGGCTTGGGGTAATGGTCTTCGGGCAGTACTATTCTATAAATTCCGTTGATTGGCCACGGGCAACCCTCACCCTAACCCTCTCCCAGAGGGAGAGGGGATGTTCTCCCTTCTCCCTCTGGGAGAAGGGCCGGAGACGGGGTGGCCCAGGGCCATGAGGGTGAGGCGAACGAAAATTTCAACAAAACCAATTCCAAACATCCCTCCGTGACCCAAGAACGCATGTTAGTTGAAGTCGTTGTCGACGAGAGTGTCGACAACGTCGTCGGCACTGGCATCGAGCCGGCCGATCATCCCCACGCCCTCGACGCAGGGGTGATCAAGGGAATTCCCTTGGTATTGGCGGCGGTGTTTTGCTTCGCCATCATGGACACCATCGCGAAATATCTCGGCGCGTTTTACCCGGTGTTGGCGCTGGTGTGGGCGCGTTACACGGTGCACATGCTGATCATGCTGGCTTGGCTCGGCCCGTCGATGAAACTCGACTTAGTGCGCACCACTCGGCCTGGAATGCAGATCCTGCGCGGGTTGTTTCTGGTCGGGTCAACGTGTTTTTTCTTTCAAGCATTGCGCCTCATGCCGATGGC
>JANNMV010000310.1:0-4255 GCA_031398205.1 Pseudomonadota bacterium
GCCCTGAACCAACTTGTTGGGGTCTTCAATCAACCGCTTCACTTCGACAATGAACTTGCGATCAGTCTGGTAAGCGGAGTGTTCCCATAGTCCCTCGGGCTCAATGTTGACTCGCACGTTGGCGCCATAAGCGCGCGCTTCAACGAATTTAACCGGCGTGCCAAAATCACGCACGTCGAGGCGGCGCTCAAGATTTTTTGCCAGTCCCGTGTCCTGAAACTCGACGATCAAATTTCGCCCTTGGCGACGGATATCAATGCCGGTGCTGGCGTCGGAAAGGTCGATCACCACACGGCCCTCGCCGTTCTGTCCGCGGCGAAAGTCGACATCACGAACCGCGTGTCCCGAAACGGCCGGCGCAGCGTCGGAAAAGCGCGTAGCGGTTGCCCCGCCCGTTGCAGCTTTTTCCCCGCCTTGCAGGGTTAGCAATAACGTCTTACCGTCAACTTTGGTCTCGTACGGCACCGATCGATTCAAGCTCATGACGACGCGAGTGCGATTACCGGCTTGCACGATATTGAGGTTTCGCAGTTCACCTTCGCGCAGTTCCAACGAATTTTTGCCCATCGCGTTGGTTGTGTCAGCGAAATCTAGGGCGATGCGTGGCGGCGTATTGACCGAGAACGTGCCAGGTGGATTCGCCAGATTCTGCTTTAGAGTAAATTTAACAATGACCTTGCCGCCCGGTAGGCTCTGCGCCGTGATGCTCTCGATCGCATTACCACCGCTGGGCGCGGGGCTCGCCGCCCATACCCAACCCATGAAAAATAGCCCAGCCCCGATGAGAATCCTAAATAAATTGTGTAGTGGGCAGCGCGTTGTAGACATTATTTTTTCTCCAATTCATCAATCAGTTGTAAAGCGGCTTCGTTTTCCTTCCAGTCGCCCTCGCTGTCCTGAATGCTTTCTTTGAGTGTAACTTCGGTTTCGTTTATTCCTACGATCCGGCCAAAGTTCTGGCCTAGGAAATTTCCTTCTTTCACGCGGTGAACGGTCTGATCCGCGCGGATCAGTGCATAGTGAATTTTGGCTTTTTCCAACGTTCCAACAAATTTCAGTTCGCCTAAGGGATAGGACTCCAGCAATTCCTTGCGGCGATTTAGATCCGGGCCTTTGTCGACGCCGTCTTTCTTTTGCTGATCGATCGCCTTACGCTGCTTGAATGGCTCAAATAAATCATCGGCCGCGTAGGTGAACGCTTGATAAGGAGCGACTTCGGGCAATGGTTCGATTTTTTGCGCGACCTGTTGCTCTGAATCTTTCACCCATTGCTTTAGATCTTCGTTCGGCTCCGAACTACATCCGGCGAGAAACGCAACTAAGCCAAGAAAAATCCATTGCCTCATGATTTTCCGCCCTTTTGCGACTTGTCTTTTTCTTTCTTCGCCTTAAGCTGCGTGGCGATCTCGTCTTCATCGAGATAACGATAGGTCTTGGCGACCGCATCCATGACCAACTGACCCTCCGTGCCCTTGGTCGTACTGCTGTTGATGGCGAGGTCATTAAGCAACACGATTCGCGGTAACTTCGAGACATCGCTGGCAAAATGCCCCAGACTATGAAAATCACCTGTCACTTTGATTGTGACCGGCAACTCTGCGTAATATTCACTGATCGTTTCCGACGCGGAGGGCTTGAAAAGTTCAAAGCGAAGCCCGCGGCTCAGTCCGGCTTGGTTGATGTCGGTGAGTAACGCGTCCATTTCACTGCGCTTCGGCAGTTGTTTGAGCAGCGTGCCAAAACTTTGCTCAATGTCCGCGAGCCGCTTCTCGTAGGCCTCTAAGTTCACAGCCATCGCTTTCTTACCCATGAACGCCGACTTGAGTTGAGCTTCCTCGGCTCCGGCGGCGGAAAGTTCGTCCATTTGCGGCTTCCAAAAGAACCAGAACGCCGCAGCGATCACAATCAGGGTCAGGAGAACAAGCCCACCGAATTTAAAGGGCCAGGGCCAACTACCGGGGTCCTGCGGATTGAGCGCCTTGAGTTGTTCGAGCCAGTTATTCATGCGGCCTTGTCCTTTTTCGTCTTGCCACCCTTCTGACCCGCTTCCGGGGTCTCCAGCTGGGCGCGCTTAACGCGAACATTCATACCAAATTCACTGATCGGATTGTTGTTGAGCGCAACCGCCTTGATCTCTACCAACTCTGGTTTTTCCAGCCATTCGGAACTATCGAGGTTGCGCATCAAAGTAGAAATCCGACCATTGGTTTGGGCATATCCGACGATATTCACGACCTGCCCCGTCTGCTTGACGGTTTTAATCCATACTCCTTCCGGGAGCTGGCGCACCAATTGATCGATCAAGTGAACCGACTCTGCGCGGTTAGTCTGCAACCCTTCGACCACCTGCTTGCGGGCCATTAAGTCGGCGGTTTGCTCCTTGATCGCCTTGATTTTCTCGATTTGAGTGTCAAGCTTTTTGGTTTCCTCGGCTAGGTAGGCATTACGCATCCGCTGCGTGTCAACGCGCCCGGACAAATAGGTATGGCCCAACAATCCAACCACCAGGCCAATGGCAACAGCGATCCCGGCGCCAACGGCCATTTGCTTTTTGCGCTGTTCACGTTTTAACTGGCGGTGAGGAAGTAGGTTGATGCGAATCATGCGTCGAACCTCCGCATTGCCAGACCGCATGCGACCAGCAACGAAGGCGCGTCTTGTGCGAGCAACCGCGGACTTAATCTTGAAGAAATCTGCATTTGTGCAAACGGGTTTGCGACTAAGGTATTTATTTGCGTACGCGCCGAGACGATGTCTTCGAGGCCGGGAAGCATCGCACACCCCCCGGCAAGTATAATGTGATCGACCTTGTTGTACTGCGTGCTGGTAAAGAAAAACTGGATCGCGCGGGCGATTTCAAGGGACAGGTTTTCCAAGAATGGCTGTAACACCTCCGCCGCGTAGCTGTCCGGCAACGATCCGGATTTTTTTTCCTTTTCCGCTTCCTCGGGGTCGATATTGAAGTGACGGGCAATTTCTTGGGTGAGTTGATTTCCGCCCACTTGCTGCTCACGGACGTAGACGGCTTGGCCATCTTTAAGCATGGAAATTCGCATAGTTGACGCACCGATGTCGACAGCGGCGATGATCCGCTCCCCGTGCTTTCCCGGCAGATTCATTTCAATGAGTTCCAGCGCGGCTTGCGCGGCGTAAGATTCCACGTCCATGACGACCGGTTTTAATCCCGCCGATTCCGCCACCGCCACCCGATCCTCGACCTTCTCGCGCCGCGACGCGGCAATCAACACTTCAACTTCTTCCGGCCCGGTGGGCGCTTGGCCAAGCACTTGAAAATCAAGGTTTACTTCGTCGAGCGCAAACGGTAAATACTGGTTCGCCTCGCTCTCGACCTGAACCTCCAAGTCTTCCTCGCGACCGGCCGACGGGATGATTACTTTTTTCGTGATTACTGCCGACGCCGGCAGTGCCATGGCGACGAGCTTCACCCGCGTACCAAGCCGCCGCCAAGCGCGCCGAAGTGATTCCCCCGCAATTTCCAAGTTGGCGATATTACCCTCGGTGACGATATCCTTGGGTAGCGGCTCGATGACGTATCGCTCGAGACGGTAGCCGTCTTTTCCTGCTTGCGCGAGCTCGACCATCTTGATCGAGGAAGAACTAATGTCCACCCCGACCAAAGGCGGCGCCTTTGGACTCAGAAATTCAAGCCGGGATAGAATTTTTTCCTTTAGCATATCGAGTTACTTTAAATAATTCACGTTAAATGCTAACAGTAACTACAGTACCTGTAAAGCATTTTATAAAGATTCATTAAATCGAAAGGGCAACGGTATAATTAACCTTGATAATGACAAATATCGCTTACCATTCCGTGTCCTACCGCTGGATTCTTTACCCTTTTTTGATCTTGGTGACTATCGGCTTGGTTGCCGTTGGTGTTTTCGCACTCACTCTGGCATTGCTTTACCCCAATCTCCCCGGCCTGGAATCCCTCACCGACTATAAACCGCGCGTTCCGCTACGGGTGTTCACCGCCGACGGTCAGTTGATCGGAGAGTTCGGTGACGAGCGGCGCGCCATTGTCAAGATCGAGGCGGTTCCCGATCTTATGAAGAACGCGATCCTCGCCGCCGAAGATGATCGCTTCTACCAACATTCGGGTGTGGATTACATTGGTGTCGTGCGTGCGGCGCTGGCTAACGTGTTCGCCGGCGGCAGGCGCGAAGGCGCGAGCACCATTACCATGCAAGTCGCGCGTAACTTCTTTCTCACTCGCGAAAAGACCATTACAAGA
>JANNMV010000354.1:0-9355 GCA_031398205.1 Pseudomonadota bacterium
GCCGCTCATTTTCAAGCAAAGTTTCGCGCTGTCGTTGTTTTGCCAAATGGGCATCAACATTATTTTCGCGCTGTCCTACAACATGCTGCTCGGCCAAACCGGCTTACTGTCATTCGGTCACGCGGTTTATTTCGGCCTCGGCGCATTTTTCAGCATCCACGCGCTGAACATGATCGGCGCCGGATCCCTCGGCATGCCGGTTTCATTGTTACCGCTAATCGGGGGCTTAACCGGATTAGCTTTTGGCGTGTTGTTCGGCTACGTGTCGACCAAACGCTCCGGCACACCGTTCTCGATGATCTCGTTGGGTATCGGCGAATTAGTCGCCGCGTGCTCGCTGATGTTCACCGCGTTTTTCGGCGGCGAACAAGGCATATCGAGCAATCGCGTCGCGGGCGCGAAGACACTCGGCATCAGCTTCGGCCCGCAGATCGAAGTTTATTATTTGATCGCAATCTGGGCGATGCTGTGCGCCGCGCTGATGTACGCCCTCACCAAAACACCGCTCGGACGCATGGCCAACGCGGTGCGCGATAACGCCGAGCGCGCGCAATTCGTCGGCTACAACCCGCAGTTCGTGCGCTACTTCATTCTGATTCTCGCCAGCGGATTCGCGGGGGTGGCGGGTGGTTTGTCGGCGATCAATTACGAAATCGTCACCGTGGAAAACGTCAACACCACGACATCCGGTTCGGTGCTGCTAATGACTTTCATCGGTGGCGTCGGCTCGTTTTACGGCCCGATCATCGGCGCGATTCTTGTCACGTTTCTACAAGTCGCGTTGTCCGGTTACACCAAGGCCTGGCTGCTGTATTTCGGATTGTTTTTCTTGATCATGGTGATGTACGCGCCGGGCGGCATCGCCAGCTTGATCGAACTGCACCGGCCCACTTGGAAAGCATCGCTCACGCGCAAACTCGCGCCAAGTTACGCGCTCGCCGCAACCGCGGGACTGATCGCGCTCGCCGGCCTCATCGGGCTGGTCGAAATCATCTACAACATCAAGACCGCAGCGGGATCGGGAACCGAAATGTCGCTATTCGGTATAAAGTTCGATGCCGCGAACAATCTACCCTGGATGATTAGCGTGGCGTTGCTAATCGGCGGTTTGTTGCTTCTGCGCGGTATTACTCCGCGAGTACGCGCAAGCTGGGATGACATCACACTTGCCTTGCGCGCGAAGGAGGCCACATGAAATCAGACCTCGCGCTGTCGCTCAATGACGTGCGCAAAAAATTCGGTCAGACCGCGATCATCAATGGCGTGAATCTCGACATTCGCAAAGGCGAGCGCCACGCGGTCATCGGCCCCAACGGTGCGGGAAAATCCACACTATTTAATCTAATCAGCGGGCGCTTCCCCGTTTCCAGCGGCAGTATTAAGTTACACGACGAAGAAATCACACAACTGCCGACCTATCAGATCAATCGCCGCGGCTTGAGCCGTAGCTTTCAAGTGACGAATATTTTCGCCAAGATGTCGGTGTATGAAAATATTCGCTGTGCCGTGTTATGGTCTCAAGGCTATAAATATTCCTTTTGGCATCGCGTGTCCAAGCTCAGGGAGGTCCACGCGCGCTCGGAAGAAATCCTGGAAAGCATTAACCTCAACCACCGACGCGACTCTTTAGCTGGCCTACTTTCCTACGCCGAACAACGCGCCCTGGAAATCGGCGTCACCATCGCCGGCGGCGCGGAAGTTATTCTGCTCGATGAGCCGACTGCGGGGATGAGCCATTCGGAAACGGATTTGGCCGTAGCCTTAATCCGCAAAGTGTCGGAGGGCAAAACGCTGGTCATGGTGGAACACGATATGGGCGTGGTGTTCAATCTCGCCGATCGCATTTCAGTGCTCGTCTATGGCGAAGTCATCGCCACCGGCAAGCCGGAAGAAATTCGCGCCAACCCGCGCGTACAAGAAGCGTATTTGGGAACAACCGCCCATGCTTGAAACTCGCGATCTGCACGCCTACTACGGCAAGAGCCACATCTTGCATGGCGTCGATTTGCGTTTGGCAAAAGGCGAAATCGTCAGCCTGCTCGGCCGCAACGGCGTCGGCCGCTCGACCACCATCAAAGCCATCATGGGCCAAGTCGCCGCCACCGGATCGATCAAATTCAAAGATCACGAACTGGTCGGCCGCAAAGCCTTTGAAATTGCGCACCTGGGCATCGGCTACGTGCCGGAAAATCGCGACATTTTCCCGACGCTCACGGTCAAACAAAACCTCATTCTCGGCGAGAAAAATGCCAACACAAACCCGCGCTGGAGCATGGAAGATATGTACAACCTCTTCCCACGCTTGCGCGAACGCGCCGACACGGCGGCCGGTGTGCTGTCCGGCGGCGAACAACAAATGTTGACGCTATGCCGCACGTTGATGGGCGATCCCGATCTCATCATGGTCGACGAGCCAACGGAAGGCTTGTCGCCGCAAATGGTCGAGCATGTTTCGCGCTTACTGGAAGAAATCAAAAATCGCGGCATCACCATTTTGCTGGTGGAACAAAAACTCACCATCGCCCTGAATATTTCCGAGCGCCTGTATGTGATGGGACACGGTAAAATAGTGTTTGAAGGCACGCCGCAGGCACTTAAAGATAATCAAGCGATTCGTAAGGAGTGGCTTGAAGTATAAGTATGACTTGCGCTTGAGTTAGTTTAGTTATTAGTTTACAATTAGCCTATGATTAAGCTAAACATACACGAAGCGAAAACTCATCTCTCCCGCTACCTCGAACTGGTGGAAAAAGGAGAGAGTATTACGTTGTGTAAGCGCAACGTACCCATTGCCGAGATTCACCCGATAAAAAAAGTGATAACGGGCAAGCGTCCAATTGGTTTGGGCAAAGGCGAGTTTACCGTCACAGAGAAATTCTTCGAGCCATTACCTGATGATCTGCTTGATCTGTTTAACGGCGGCGGGAAGTGAGTGCCTATTTATTGGACACCTGCACTTTCCTGTGGCTGGTGGAAGATTCACCGAAACTTCCCAAATCGGTCCGCACGCTTTTCGCGGCGCCAGATAACGCAATCTATTTGAGCGTCGTCTCGTTTTGGGAAATCCTGGTGAAAACCGCAACCGGTGCGCTCTTACTGCCGGAGCCTGCGCACGGCTATGTTATGCGCCAACGCACTGCCCATCGAATCGACAGCCTTCCACTGAATGAAGACGCGCTGGTCAATCTGTCCCGGTTACCCAATGTCCACAAAGATCCGTTCGACCGCATGCTGATCTGCCAAGCGCTGGCATCCGGCTTTACAATATTGACGCCTGATAGAGAAATCTCCGCTTATCCGGTAAAAGTCGCTTGGTAATCTGACTCGAAGTAATATTCTGAAAGAAAAATTATGATCCTCACTCAATACACCAAACAAGGCGCCATCGGCGTCATCACCCTCAACAACCCACCGCTTAACGCACTGACGCAAACCCGCGGGCTGTTGCAGGAAATCAAAGATCATCTCGCCGCGGGCCAAGCGGACGCCAGCGTGAAAGCCTTCGTGCTGATCGGTGCGAACCGCAATTTCAGCGCCGGTGCAGATATTTCCGAGTTCGGCAAACCGAATGATCCAACCAAAGCCGACTTGCGCCAATTAACCGAGTACATGGACACGGTGAACAAGCCCTTGATCGCCGCGATCCATGGCCCCACCATGGGCGGCGGGTTAGAACTCGCAATGGCTTGCCACTATCGCGTCGCCGCGCCCGACGCGCGACTCGCCCTGCCGGAAGTCAAGCTGGGCTTGCTTCCCGGCGCCGGTGGCACGCAGCGCCTGCCGCGCTTGATCGGTGCGGAACAGAGTTTGCGCATGATCACGACCGGTGAACCGATTAAAGCGGAAAAAGGCGCGAAGCTGGGGTTGGTGGATGAATTGGTGCAAGGCGATTTGCTGCAAGCGGCTGTAGCCTACGCGGAGAAAGTCGTCGCGGAAAATAAACCGCTGCGCCGCGTGCGCGATATGACCGTCAACGTTCCCGGCGGGCCCGATGTGTTTTTCCCCATCGCTCGCGCGGAAGTTGCAAAAGCGTCGCGCGGATTTCCGGCGCCGATGAAATGTTTCGAGTGCGTCGAAGATGCCGCGCGGATCCCCTACGACCAAGGCTACGTGAACGAGCGTACGCGCTTCATGGAACTCATAGTCACGACGGAATCCAAAGCGCAACGTCACGCGTTTTTCTCCGAACGCGAAGCGAACAAAATTCCCGATGTGCCAGATTCCACACCGCTTATTCCGATCAAATCCGCCGCGGTAATTGGCGCAGGCACCATGGGCGGCGGTATCACCATGAATTTCGCCAATGCCGGCATCCCGGTAAAAATGTTGGAGATGAAACAGGACGCGCTCGATCGCGGGTTGGCCACCATCAAGAAAAATTACGCCAACACCGTCGCGAAGGGTCGGTTATCGCAAGAAGACATGGACAAGCGCCTGGCGCTAATTTCCACGACTATGTCATACGATGACTTGAAAGATGTCGATATGGTCATCGAAGCGGTGTTCGAGCAAATGGATGTGAAGAAAAAAGTCTTCACCGAACTCGATCGCGTCATCAAGCCCGGTGCGATTCTCGCGAGCAACACCTCGACGCTTGATGTCGACGCCATTGCCGCCGTGACCAAGCGACCGGAAAGCGTAATCGGCACTCACTTCTTTTCGCCCGCCAACGTCATGCGCTTGCTGGAAATCGTGCGTGGCAAAAAAACCTCGCATTCGGTTCTTGCCACCACGATGAAACTTGCAAAGCAAATGCGCAAAGTCGGCGTGGTTTCCGGCGTGTGCGATGGCTTCATTGGTAACCGCATGGTGGAAGAATACATTCGCCAAGCGACGTTCTTGCTGGAAGAAGGCGCGTTGCCACAACAAGTCGATGGCGCATTGCAAAAATGGGGCATGGCCATGGGGCCGTTTGCCATGAGCGATCTCGCCGGCCTGGACATCGGCTGGGCAATTCGCAAACGCAAGAAAGCCGAAACGGGCGAACAATTTTCCGCCATCGGCGATCGCATTTGCGAACTGGGCCGCTTCGGCCAGAAAACCGGCTCGGGTTTTTACATCTACGAAGCGGGTAATCGCAAGCCGGTTCCCGATCCGATCATCGACAAACTCATCGTCGACTATTCGAAAGAGCATAACGTCACCCGCCGCGACATCAGCGATGAGGAAATCATCGAGCGCTGTATTTATGGGCTGGTGAATGTCGGCGCACAAATCCTCGATGAAGGTATCGCATTGCGCGCGAGTGACATCGACATGGTTTATCTGACAGGTTACGGCTTCCCCCTGTATCGCGGTGGGCCAATGTTTTATGCCGACACGGTTGGGCTGAAGAAAGTTGTTGAGACGATGGCGCGATTTGAAAAAGGCCGCAATGGGCATTTCTGGAAAGTGGCGCCGTTGTTGAAGAAATTGGCTGGCGAGGGTAAGACATTTAATCGTTAACGCTTGAAATTTTGCCCTTCCCCTTGAAGGGGAAGGAAATTGCGGAGAAATATCATGGGATCACACGACGAACAAGCAATACGCGCAACATTTACCAACATGGAACACAGCACCGAGGCGGAATGGAAATTGATCGCCGAGGAATATGTTCCCTATGCTAACGCGCTACCGGATCGGATACTGACTCACCTTAAGCTCCTTTCGGGAGACTACGGTGGTTTCGCGGTCGATCGCATGACCCATTCTCTGCAAACCGCGACCCGCGCCCATCGCGGCGGTGAGAACGAAGAATACGTTGTCTGCGCGCTGCTCCATGACATCGGTGACACCCTCGGCAGCTTCAATCATGCCGACGTTGCCGCGTCGATTCTGAAGCCCTTCGTCTCCGCCGAGAATTTCTGGATGGTGGAAAAACACGGCATGTTCCAAGGCTATTTCTTTTTTCATTATCTAGGCTTGGATCGCAACATGCGCGAGCAATTTCGCGGCCATCCCTGCTTTGAAATGACCGCCGAGTTCTGCGAGAAATACGACGGGCCGGCATTCGATCCCAAGGGTGAAACCTTGCCATTGGAATTCTTCGAGCCGATGGTGCAGCGCCTCTTTGCGAAGCCGAAAAACACGATCTATCGATCGGCGAATGAAAAATAATTCGCGCGAAATATTACGCTTGTGAAGCGCCCCCTGACGGGAATAATATTACGTTTGGGGAACATATAAATCGCATGGGCTAACCATGCCAAGACAACGAGGAGGACTAGAAATGACTGACGCAGTGATTGTATCCACCGCCCGCACACCGATCGGTAAAGCCTATCGTGGCGCCTTCAACCTGACCCACGGCGCCAAGCTCGGCGGCCATGTTATCAAACATGCCGTTGAGCGCGCCGGTATCGAACCGCAAGAAATCGAAGATGTCATCATCGGCTGCGCTAACCCGGAAGGCGCCACCGGCTACAACATTGCGCGCCAAGCGGCGATTCGCGCCGGCCTGCCAGTGACCACCTCCGCTGTCACCATCAACCGCTTCTGTAGCTCGGGCCTGCAAGCCATTGCCATGGCGGCCCATCGCGTGATTGTTGACCGCGTGCCGATCATGGTCGCAGGCGGACTGGAGTCCGTCAGCATGGTGCAGAACGATCACCAGAACAATTGGCATGCGCACGAAGAGTGGATCAAGCGCCACAAGCCGCAATTGTATTACTCGATGATCGAGACAGCGGAAGTCGTCTCGGAGCGCTACAAGATTTCGCGCCAGCGCCAAGACGAATATGGCCTGCAAAGCCAGCAGCGCACTGCGGCGGCACAAGCCGCGGGCCGCTTTAAAGACGAAATCGTGCCACTGCACACCTACAAACAACTGATTGACAAAGAAACCGGCCAATCCACCATGGTCGAGATTACCTTGGAAAAAGACGAAGGCAATCGCCCGGACACCACTGCGGACGGCCTCGCCAATCTCAAACCCGTGATCGGCGAGAGTGGCCACATCACGGCCGGCAATGCCAGCCAATTATCCGACGGCGCGTCGGCTTGCGTGGTGATGAACGGCGCACTCGCGGAAAAACGCGGCATTAAACCCCTTGGCATATTCCGCGGTTTCGAAGTCGCCGGCTGCGAGCCGGACGAAATGGGCATCGGCCCAATCTTCGCCGTACCGCGGTTGCTCGAGCGCTTCGATCTGACGATGGATGACATCGGCCTGTGGGAATTAAACGAAGCCTTTGCCGTGCAAGTAATTTATTGCCGCGATCATTTAGGCATTCCCAATGATCGCCTCAACGTCGATGGTGGCTCCGTCTCGATCGGCCATCCCTACGGCATGAGCGGTGCACGCATGACCGGCCACGCGCTGATCGAGGGGCGCCGCCGTGGTGTGAAATATGTGGTGGTGACGATGTGCGTCGGTGGTGGCATGGGCGCGGCGGGTTTATTTGAAGTCGTGCATTGATTTTAGCGATTGGCTGAAAGCCGCTTCCCTATTGCCTCTTCGAGCATGCACAGCGGAGAGGCAATCTGGATGTGGGTCCCAGCAATGTGTTGTTTAGTACTATAACCTTAAACTTGTCATTGCGAGGAGCCTCCTCGCAATGGCCAAATATGTTGATCTTCCGTTCGAAATTTTGTCGCAAACTTCAACTAGGCCTTGAATCTCATGAAATGCACATTTCGATTTGCCATTTTCCTGCTCTTGCTTGCGTCAATGCAATTGTTCGCACAAGACGCGCCGGTTCCCATCGAGCAAGAGCCGCGACACAAGCTCGTTTTCGAGAACGAACTCCTTCGTATTTTCGATACGCGTATTCCCGTCAACGATGTTTCGCAATTTCACATCCATAGTTTCGACAGCGCGTTCGTCTGCATCGACGGCGCCGAAACGCAATCGGAAGAATTGGGCAAGCCGATACAAAAACGGCCGCCGTTCAAAGCCGGCGATACTTGGTATCGACCGCACGCGAAAACGCCGCTGACCCATCGCGTCAGCAATTTAAGCAAAACCGATTTCCGCGTGCTCGATGTCGAGCTGCGCCAGCCGTTGGTGGAATCCGACGTGGCTATGGCAAAGTTACCGAAAGAATTCGTGCCGGTGCTCGACAACGAACGTGTGCGTGTCACGCGCCTGACGCTCATTCCGGGCGCGAAAACGCCCGACCACACACTGACACGCCCGGCATTGTTCGTCATTGTGCAAGCGAGCAAGGCCGTATTCAATTTCCCGCGCGAGCGTCGCCTGACTGACTATGATCCGGGCGATTATTTTGTCGCACCAGCGAAACTGGAACGTTTCATCGGCAACTTCGGCGATAAAGTTCTTGAAGTCGTACAAATTGAAATCAAGTAACGAACGATTAACTTAGGAATCCTCTTCCATGAGCATCAAAAAACTATTCGACTTAACTGGGAAAATTGCGCTCGTCACCGGCGGCTCGCGCGGACTCGGTTTGCAAATGGCCGAGGGACTGGGCGAAATGGGCGCGAAAATTGCGATCACCGCGCGCAAGAAAAACGAGCTCGACGAAGCGGTCGCGCATCTTTCCGGCATGGGCATCGAAGCCTATCCGCTGGTGACGGATTTGCAAGATCCGAGCGTCGCCGAGCCAACGGTTCTCGACGTCATCAAGCGCTGGGGCAAGATCGACATCCTGGTCAATAACGCCGGCACGACGTGGGGCGCGCCCGCCGAGGACCATCCGCTCGATGCGTGGAACAAAGTGATGAACCTCAATCTCACTTCGGTGTTTTTGATCTCTCAGGCCGTCGGCAAACACAGCATGATTCCGAACAAATATGGCCGCATCATCAATATCGCCTCCATCGCCGGGCTGAAGGGCTCGATGCCCGATACGTTGCGCACCATCGCCTACAATGCCAGCAAGGGCGGCCTCGTTAACATGACGCGCGCGCTCGCGGCGGAATGGGGACAATACAACATCACCGTTAACGCTATCTGCCCCGGATTTTTTCTGTCGAAGATGACCAAAGGTATTTTCGAAATATTGGGGCAAGAAGGATTGACCAAGGGCGTGCCGCTCGGCCGCGTCGGTGGACCGGAAGATTTAAAGGGCGCCTGCGTGTTGTTCGCATCGGATGCCTCGCAACAGATTACCGGGCAGTGCCTCGCTGTGGATGGCGGCGTGATGGCGGTATGATTTTAGACCATCTTCGTTCACTGAAATATCGCTCGCTGCTAGGGGACGCTGGATCGATCCGATCTCTGCTGTTATAATCCGCACCAGCGAAAAAGCGGTTGGTTGCAACAATCACACCTATTCCCATGAGCCAGAAAACTGCCTCGGAAATCCGTTGGATTGATTATTTTTGCGTGCGGTTCCGTAATGTTTGTAGTAGGAAAATGGCCTGGTAGCTCAGTTGGTAGAGCAGAGGACTGAAAATCCTTGTGTCGGTGGTT
>JANNMV010000357.1:0-23295 GCA_031398205.1 Pseudomonadota bacterium
ACGTTTTTCCGAGATATTTTTTAAGTGTCTTGGCTTTGGACGGCGATTCGACGATCAGCAAATTTTCTGACATGGCAGCTCAAGTGATGGTGAGGTTTGCGTGAAAAAGTTAAACCCTCGGGATCACCGAGGCCACAGCAACGAACGCGATAATAAGTACATTTCGCGCATGATGCAACTGCATGCGCTAGGCGGCACGATCGGCCAAGCAAAACGCCACGGTCCAAAATTGTCGGCCATCGAACTCGAATTCGTCGATGACAGTCATCTTGTTTTTGCGCACATGGGCGTGATAGGAATGAGCATTGCTCTGCGCGATAAACGCGATACCCAGATCGAAGTGCGCACTTTGCGCGGCGCGGATCGCTTGCAGCAGGCCATTCAAGTGCCCATGACCGCGCGCCGCGCGATCAATGCACACCGGGCCATATATAAGGTATCGCAGGCCGCTGACCGGCTGACCTTGAAAACTTGCGCAGGGAAACCGGCTTGCCATGTGTGCGATCAACGGCACGCCGCTGGCGAATTCTGCGGTCGCTGCCATGGCGTAGGCGAGTATGCGGTCGCCTACCTGGGCGACAAAAATTCCCAAACCATGGTTAATCACCGCGAGGTCTTGTGCATGGTATTCCACCGACAGGAATCCTTGCTGCTGTTGCGCCTGGTCCAAATTCCAGCGCAGGTTCTGCGCCTGCAATGCCAGAATCTGCGGGAAGTCGCTGTTTACGGCGCGGCGATAATCGATCTGGGTCAGCACCGGCGAAGCATAGCCCGAGTCGTCAGAAACTTAAAGTTCTTTTACCGTCGCCTCGTGCGGGCGCGCTCATTGATCTGGGCAATGCCCGCAGAGGCAGTACCAGAGCGGCTCTTGACGCATATCCCGCAGCAATGAGGATCACACCAGCGCGCGCAACGCGTGGATGTAATTGATCGGCGCATGGTCGGCGAAGCTGCGCAAGAATGCATTGGCGGGTTGGCGCCATGCGTATTGCAACGCATAGGCGAATTGGGCGCTGCGTTGATCCGAGCGCATCCGGGCATCGGATAGTCCGGTGCGCAGCATGCCCGCTTGATCAAAATATTTTATTACGCCGACGTGTTCATAGGACCAACTCACGCGCGGAATGCGGCATACGACGTCGCTGCAATCGACGTGTCGTTCGTGGCTCACGCCGGCCATCGACGCGGCGAAAGCGGCATCGCCGACACGTGGTGATCCGAAGGTGTAGAGCGCGTCGGGGCGGTGCAGGGCGGCGGATAGCGTCGCGAGCGCGGCGCCGAGGCTGTGACCAGTGTAGAGCATGCGAATGTTCTCATGGCTCGCAATCACCGCGAGAATATCGCGCCATTTTCCCGCCAGCATGTCGCCGAAGCCTTTATGCACACGACCCATTCCGGCCCACGGCCGGAGGAAAGCGTTGGCATCGGTTAACGTGTCTTTAAGCTCATCGACCTGGGTGCCGCGATAGGCCAACACGCCAAGCCGTTTCACCGGGTCGACCGTGACGAAGGCCTGCAATCCGTTGGCGTCGAAAAATTCGCAGCCGCTGAAACCGATTGCCTTGAGCTGGCTCGCCACTTCATGTTTCGTAGCGGCATCTTTGTCAAACGCGCAATACACTAGGCGCGACAGTTCCGCGCACAACAGCGCCTCGCTGAGCGTCGCGTTGGCGTGGAGGGAAACCGCATCCGCACAAGGTTTGTACAAGGCGCGACGCGTCGGATCGTATGCAATGCTGCGGCTCATGGCGTTCTCCTCGCGAATTGGATTCAACAAATTACTGTTATGCTTCGAGCAATTCAATTCCCCGCGGCGCGATGGAAGCCTGGCTCACCAATTTTTTCGGATCGCAATCGGGCCTTATCGCGCTGTTCCTGTCGGGGTTTTTCGTTGCCATGTTCATCCCCGGCGGCGCGGAAATTTTCCTCTTCAGCACGATTAGACTCCATCCTCAGATGTTCTGGCAAGCCATTGCCGTCGCGACGCTGGGGAACGTGTTGGCCGGCATGACGACTTATTGGATCGGCCGATTGTTGCCGCAAGGAAAATCGCTGCCGCACAACGCGAAGCGCTGGCTGGGCCGGATTCACGATTATGGCCAACCGATTATGTTGATCGCGTGGGTGCCGTGGCTGGGTGAAGCGATTTGTATTGCGGCGGGGTGGCTGCGCTTGAATTTTCCCATCTCGGCGCTGTTCCTCAGTATCGGAATTTTCGTGCGCTTCTGGTTGACGGCGCTCGCGGCGCGTTAGTTTCTTTCGGCATCGCGCCACCACCGGATAGCCCTAGGCTAGCCGCTGGCCTAGGGCCAGGCATGCGGGATCAGGTTGACACACCTTGTTGTGGCGGCATAATACGCTCACGACTCGCATGTCGTGGGAGAAAAGTAAATGAACCGATTGAATGGATTTGCGTTTTTACCGATTGGGCGATTATTTTGCGTCGTCCTCGTTGGCCTAGCATTTCTGGTTTCGACCGGCTGTGCCTCGGTGCCGGACAAAGACCGCGGCGCCGCGCGCGCCAGCCAAAAAGACAGAGTATTCAGGGACGGTGAGCGCATCGCGATCGAAGAACTCGACCAGTTGACCTACGGTTTCGCCGATCGCTACATGGCCTATATCGTCAGCGCCTGTGACGAGATCGAGAAAACCGGTGCAACGGCGCAACAACGTCGCCTCGCCCATCAAGTGAAGCTGGTGCAAGTCAGTCCCGTTCTCGACATCGTCACCAACGCCGATCCGTTTACGCAGTTGCTCGATCTGACATTAGTGGTCACGTTGCAAAGCCAAAAATGGATCGATGAAGATCTGGCGGAAAGAATGTTTCGGAAATCTGTAGCCTGAGCGGTGCTTGATGCCGATCCGGCCGTGACGGTCGAGCCACCGAGCCGGCCGCTCTGGAAAAATTATAAAGTAATGATGCCAATCTGGCTGGGCTTGCTTGGGCTGGTCTGGTTGGGCGTGCACCTGGGCGTGGACACGCGCGTCATCGCTTCGGTTGTTTTTTTACTCGGCTTGCTGTCAAATGCGTTTGCTTGGCTATTGGGCCTCATCGCCTTGTTTCCAGTCGTCGGGCCGTTGATCGTCAAAGCGTTGTCGCTGTCGATTATTTGGATCTTGAACGCCCTCGGCTATTTGGTTTCGTTTGTGGCGATCCGGCGCGGCTACTCACGCGATGTTATGACCTATCGCGGGCTGACAGTGGCTTTGATTGTCGGAATCATTATCGGCTATATCGTCGGTAAATATGTTTAGTACGGTAAACCCTTGTTGCCTTCCGCGCTAGAATCCTGAATAATCGTGCGGAAGGTCTTATAGAAGACTGGTGGTTTCGTACAATTCAATCTAACAGCATCCTAGTTCGGAGGAAAATTCTGTGGCTAACGAAATTGCAGCATCCAGCGTAAGAGCGCGGAGCGAGGGCATGACCCGCGAAGAAAAGAAAGTTGTTTTTGCATCGTCGTTGGGTACGGTGTTCGAGTGGTATGACTTTTATCTGTACGGAAGTCTTGCCGCGATCATCAGCAAGCAATTTTTCGCCGGTGTGAATGAGACCACAGCGTTCATTTTCGCCTTGATGGCGTTTGCGGCAGGCTTCGCAGTGCGGCCGTTTGGCGCGATCTTCTTCGGCCGGCTGGGCGATATGATCGGCCGCAAATATACCTTCCTCGTCACGATTATGCTGATGGGTATTTCGACCTTCGGCGTCGGATTGTTGCCGACCTATGCCTCGATCGGCTTGGCGGCGCCGGTCATCCTCGTTGTTTTACGATTGTTGCAGGGTCTCGCGCTGGGCGGTGAATACGGCGGGGCGGCGACCTACGTCGCGGAGCATGCGCCGAAAGATCGGCGCGGCTACTACACCGCGTGGATTCAGACGACGGCGACCGTTGGCCTTTTGATCTCCTTGATCGTAATTCTGGTAACGCGCGAGACGATAGGCAAGGATGCGTTTGAAGCCTGGGGCTGGCGCATTCCGTTCCTGATTTCGATCGTGCTGCTCGGTGTCTCGGTGTGGATTCGTTTGTCGTTGGATGAATCACCGGTGTTCCAGCGCATGAAAGCCGAAGGCAAACAATCGAAAGCGCCCCTGAAGGAGTCGTTCGGGCAATGGGGCAACTTGAAACTGGTTTTGATCGCGCTGTTCGGCGCCGTGGCCGGTCAAGCCGTGGTGTGGTACACGGGCCAGTTCTACGCCCTGTTCTTCCTCACGCAAACGCTGAAAGTCGATGGCAATACGGCGAACTACATGATCGCCGCGTCGCTGATTATCGGTACACCGTTCTTCATCGTTTTCGGTAGCCTGTCGGACAGAATCGGTCGTAAACCGATCATCATGGCCGGATTGTTGGTCGCTGCGCTGACGTATTTTCCGATCTTCAAAGCGATCACCACTTACGCCAATCCGGCCCTCGCGCATGCGCAGCAGAATTCGCCGGTGACGGTGGTTGCGGATCCAGCCAGTTGCCATTTCCAATTCGATCCGGTCGGCAAAGCGAAATTCACCAACTCCTGCGATATCGCGAAAAGCGCGCTTGCCAAAGCGGGTATTTCCTACTCGAACGAAGCCGTGCCCGCCGGCACACCTGCCCAAATCAAATTCGGCGCCAATACCATCGATGTTTACGATGGCAAGGCACCCGATGCGAAAGAGCAGGGCGAAGCCTTTAAGCAGACCTTTGGCGAGGCGGTCAAAGCTGCAGGCTACCCGGCAAAGGCCGATCCGGCGGGCGTAAACCACGTAATGGTGACGCTATTGCTGACCTTATTGGTCATCTACGTGACAATGGTTTACGGCCCGATCGCCGCATTTTTGGTCGAACTCTTCCCAACGCGGATCCGCTATACATCGCTGTCATTGCCCTACCATATCGGCAATGGCTGGTTCGGTGGTTTCTTGCCGACCACGGCCTTCGCCATGGTCGCGGCGACGGGCGATATTTACTACGGGCTGTGGTATCCGATCATCATCGCATTGGGCACATTCGTCATCGGCATGTTGTTCATCAAAGAAACCAAAGACGTGGATATTTTAGCGAAAGACTAAGCGTCCGCCGTCATGAAAGCCCTCGGTAATTGCCGAGGGCTTTTTTTCGCCGCGCCAGGACGCGCAAGGATTGGGGTGTCCTGGGGCCACTGCATCTGCAGGCACACCCATTGGAACGGCAAGCTGGGTGCGGCTCTCCAGGCACTGCCTCGGGAATATTCAACTTCCCTTAAAGTCGCGAACGACATGTTGTTGCCGCCGACTCACCGGCAGTTTTTCTTCGCTATCCTTAAGTAGCACGACCCAATGGCCGTCACTGCCCTCCGCGGCGACGCGCTCAAAACCGCGCACGGCGTCGCGCGCCACGAGACACGCGCGATGTACACGCAAAAATTGTTCGCCGAATTCCTCTTCTATATTGGTCAACGATTCTTCGAGCAGGTACTCACGCTCGGCGGTTTTGATGGTGACGTATTTCAACTCGGCGCGCAGATAAAGCACATCGCTCAGCGCAACGAGCAGGATTTTGCCGCGTTCCGAGACGCTCAAATGACCGCGGGCGCGTTGTTGTAATTGTTCCAAGCCATTCAGCCGCACGCCCAACCGCCCTTTGGCTTTTTCCAGCGCGGCCTGCAGGCGCTCGCGCCGAATCGGCTTAAGTAGATAGTCAACGGCATTCAGTTCAAAGGCCTTGACAGCGTAGGCGTCAAATGCGGTGGTGAAAATAATCGCCGGCGGCGCCGCTAGGTTTTGTAGATGGCGCGCCACCTCGATGCCATCCATGCCGGGCATGCGAATGTCGAGCAGAACGATGTCGACGCTGATTTCATTGAGCAGCTTAACCGCCTTTAGTCCATCGCTTGCCTCGGCGACCACCGATAACACCACGTGCTCGCCGATGTCTTGCAGGATCTCTTTGAGGCGATTGCGCGCCGGCAATTCATCGTCGACCACGACTATTTTCAGCGGCGCGTCCATCAGCGTTTTGTAGTATAGGGAATGGTGATCGTCACTTGATAGCTGGCGCTGAGAATTTGGCTTTTCATTTCCGCCTCGACATCGAAATGTAGCGCCAAACGTTCGCGAATGTTGTTGAGCGCCATTTTGTTGCCTTCATGATGGGTACCGGACTCGCCGCGGAAGGGATTGCGTAGTACGAAAACGACTTGATCGCGGTTGCGGTAGATATTGATGTTGATCTCGCCCGGCTCGGCGACGGGTTCGATACCGTGGTAAACGGCGTTTTCCAACAAAGGTTGGAGGATCAGCGGCGGCACCAAGGCATCTTCCGGCATGTTATCGATATGCCAGGCGACGCGCAGCCGCTCGCCGAGCCGGAGCTGTTCGATTTCGAGATATTGGCGGCATAAGACAAACTCGGTTTGCAACGGCACGAGCTGCCGGTTGTCCGCCATGAGCACACGGAAAAGATCCGCCAGATCCTCCAGCACGCGCTCGGCGCGGCGCGGATCGGTGCGCATTAAACTCAAGACCGCCGTCAAGCTATTGAACAGAAAATGCGGGCGGATGCGCGCCTGCAGCGCCTGCAGCCGCGCTTCGGTAATGGCCGGCGATAGTGCCCGGCCCCGCAAATTAAGATGCGTCAGAACAATCCCGGTCGAGACCAGCGTGAAAACCAATACCGCCGGCAGCGAGAGAAGATCTTCCCCCGGCAACAACGCACCGATGCCGAAAAACAAGGCGACGCCGATTCCCGCCTCAAGAATAAGCACCGCGACCACGAAATCACGGTAGAGTTGGCCGACAAACAAGCGCCGCAGCCCGCACAACAACAACAGGCTGGTCAGAAGCGCCGGCTGGATAAAAACGGAGAGCGGCAAAAACTCCTGCAAGAATCCCGGCCAGCTCGGTTCGCGTGCCATCCCGGTCAGAACGCCCAGCCCGTTGACGATCAGTATCACCCGCAGCATCACGCCAAGGTTGCAAAAATCGGGCAGCGCGGGCGGTGGCGTGTTTTGATTTATACTTGCCATCCTTTAATTGTAAGCAGCTTTTTCCATGTCCGGTCAACAAGACGATTCCGCAAAAGCCTGGTCCGGCCGCTTTTCGCAACCTGTTGCGGAATTGGTCAAACGCTACACGGCGTCGGTGGAATTCGATCAGCGCTTGGCGGAATTCGACATTCAAGGATCGCTGGCCCATGCGCGCATGTTGGCGAAGCAAGCCATTATCAGCGTGGTGGACCTCGCCGCCATTGAACGCGGCTTGGCGGAAATCTTAGCGGATATTCGCGCCGGCAATTTCGTTTGGTCCATCAATCAGGAAGATGTTCACCTCAACATCGAAAAGCGGCTGACGGAATTGGTCGGCGACGCCGGCAAGCGCCTGCACACTGGGCGCTCGCGTAACGACCAAGTCGCAACCGATATTCGCCTCTTTCTGCGCGACGCGATTGACCAGATCATGGCCGCGATAAATAAACTACAAGCTTCGATCGTCGGCCTCGCCGAGATTCATGTTTCGACCCTGATGCCGGGTTTTACTCACTTGCAAGTCGCTCAGCCCGTCACCTTCGGTCATCACTTGATGGCTTATTTTGAAATGCTTGAGCGCGATCACGAACGGATGGCGGACTGCCGCAAGCGCGTCAATCGGCTTCCACTCGGCGCCGCGGCGTTAGCGGGCACCAGCTTTCCCATCGACCGGGCGTTCGTTGCCGACGCGTTGGGTTTCGACGGTGTGTGCGAAAATTCCTTGGACGCCGTGTCGGATCGCGACTTTGCCATCGAATTTTGCGCGGCGGCGGCAATCGTCATGACGCATTTGTCCCGATTGTCGGAAGAATTGATTCTGTGGATGAGTCCTCGATTCGGATTTATCGATTTGGCGGATCAGTTTTGCACCGGTTCGAGCATCATGCCGCAAAAGAAAAATCCCGACGTCGCCGAACTCGCGCGCGGCAAAACCGGCCGGGTCAACGGCCATCTCATCGCCTTGCTGACTTTGATGAAAGGCCAGCCGTTGGCCTACAACAAGGACAATCAAGAGGACAAGGAACCGCTGTTCGACACCGTCGATACCCTGTTGATGACGCTGACAATCTACGCCGATATGCTCAAAGCCGTGACGGTTTACCCGCAGGCCATGCGCCAAGCGGTGTTGGAAGGCCATGCGACGGCAACGGATTTGGCGGATTATTTGGTCAAGAAAGGCGTTCCGTTCCGCGATGCTCACGAAGCCGTCGCCCGCGCCGTACGCGCGGCGGAAACCCAAGGCTGCGATCTGAGCGCTTTGCCGCTGGCGACTTTGCGCGGCTTCTCGGCGCTGATCGAGCAAGACGCGCTAGCCTTGCTTACCCCCGAAGGGTCGCTCGCAGCACGCGACCACATCGGCGGCACCGCGCCGGATCAGGTGCGCGCCGCCATACAGCGCGCCAAACTCAAGATCAACCTCTAAGACGCCGACTTCGGCACGTGTTCGCGGCACACTAACCTGGTTTCGGGTCCCGACAATCGCTCAGCGAACAACGCACAGTGGTGTGTGCGCTGGCTCTTACGTTGGCAATAAATACAGGTATTGCAAACCCCAAAAGTACGTGCGCCGTTGTGGTTTTGCAGCATGTATAAGGTTTCGCGCAATGCCGAAACACCATTGCGGATGCGGTTGGCGCTAATGTTACGGGTGGCCGATTGCCACATGGAAGCCGGCTGCATCTCTTCCAACATCTCCTCTCCCTGTTGGCTTAGGCGCAGTCGAACGACGCGCCGGTCGACCTCGTCTTGGTAGCGCTCGATCAGCCCGCGCCGGTCCAAAAGCAGCAAACTCTGCGATACGGTACCCTTGGTGACACCCAGAAATTCGGCCAGGGACTGTGGCGTATTGCTGAATCGATTGGCCTGGTTGAGAAACAGCATTGCCTCTAAATGCACCGGCTGGAGCCCTTCTTGGCCAATCACGCGACGCATTTCAGCGCGGATAAGATTCCCCAAACGCTCGACCAACTGCAACATTGCCACCGGATTCTTGAGCATGGCCCACCGCCTTTTATTAGTATCGAGTCGACACTAATTTATCAAACCTGCATTCTATCAAAAAAATAGTATCGAGTCGATACAATATGAATTCTATCTCTCTGAATTATATGAAAATATCAACTTTGATCCGATTCTTAGCTACCTCGGGGGTCGCGATGCCCACACTACCACCAAAACCACCTACGCCTTGAAAGCCAGTGTTTATGCGGCTCTTCAGTCATCGAACAGTTTTTCGCATTGACTATTTACCCCATTTACACGGCGCGCTGCCGCAAATCGGGCACCGGTGCTGTGATACCATGGATGCTCGAATTCTTCGGTGAGCATACTATGGTCAATGTCGTAAGGCTAGCGATTCTGCTGTTACTGCTGGCTGGCTGCGGCTTGAAAGGCCCATTGAGTTTGCCGGAACCCGATCGCACAATACAAAAAGAACAGAAGAAATGAGCCGCTCATCCCTCGTTCGCTTTTCCCCGGATGAACTTTACGTCGAAGGCGTCGCGCTCGCGCGTATCGCGGCGGAGTTCGGCACGCCGAGTTACGTCTACTCCAAAGCGGCGCTGGTTCAAGCCTATGTTGATTTCACAACGGCCTTCCCGAATCGCGACATACTTGTTTGTTACGCCGCAAAAGCCAATTCCAACCTGGCGATTCTAGGCCTGTTCGCCAAGCTGGGCGCCGGTTTTGATATTGTTTCGGAAGGCGAATTGCGGCGCGTTCTTGCGGCCGGTGGCGATCCGCGCAAGATCGTATTCTCTGGCG
Organism: Pseudomonadota bacterium; assembly: GCA_031398205.1. Lineage (GTDB taxonomy): Bacteria > Pseudomonadota > Gammaproteobacteria > Burkholderiales > JALYOK01 > JALYOK01. The sequence continues at coordinate 9,745 of JANNMV010000357.1, forward strand.
TAGGCAAGCGCGCGGAAGAAATGCGCACCGCGCTTGAGCACAATATTCTTTGCTTCAACGTCGAATCGGAACCCGAGCTATTGCGCCTGGCGGAAGTCGCGCGCGACATGCGGGTGCGCGCCCCGGTGTCAATCCGCGTCAATCCCAATGTCGATCCCAAGACCCATCCTTATATAGCAACGGGGTTGAAGGAGAATAAATTCGGCGTGGCATTCGAGGACGCACGGGCGCTTTATCAGACGGCAAGTGCGCTTTCCTCAATCGAAATTGTCGGGATCGACTGCCATATCGGTTCGCAAATCACCGAGATTTCGCCATTCGCCGATGCCCTCGATAAGGTGTTAGAACTGGTCGACGAGCTCGCCCGCGACGGTATTTCTTTGCATCACATCGACCTCGGCGGCGGCATCGGTATTCGCTATAAAGACGAGGAGCCGATTGCCGTCAGCGACTATGCGGCGACATTGGGTGCGCGCTTGCAGGGGCATGAATATCAGTTGATCTTCGAGCCGGGCCGCTCGCTGGTTGGCAATGCGGGCCTGCTGTTGACGCGGGTGGAATATATCAAACAAGGCGGCGAGAAGCGCTTCGCCATCGTCGATGCGGCGATGAACGACTTGATTCGCCCGGCACTGTACGACGCCTATCACGAAGTCGTCGCGGTTGCGCCGCGGCCAGAGGAAGCTGCGCGAATCTACGATATCGTCGGCCCGGTTTGCGAAAGCGGCGACTTCCTTGCCCGCCAGCGCATGCTCGCCATCGAGTCCGGCGACCTCGTCGCAGTCCTCTCCGCCGGCGCCTATGGCAGCGTCATGAGTTCAAACTACAACACCCGACCGCGCCCGGCGGAAATCATGGTAGACGGCACGGCGACCCACCTGATTCGCGCTCGGGAAAGCATACAAGACCTCTACGCGCACGAGAGACTGCTGCCTTAGCTCATCCCTCGGCGGCGCAAGTCAGGCGCACCGCTCGCCTCCTCGAAAGACTCGTTACAAAAACAGCGCACTTGCATCAATTAGTATCGACTCGACACTAATCGGTTAGAAATCATGCAAAAAACATCATCAAAATCATTGATTTCCTGTGCATTTTCGAAAAGCTTGCAATAGAATTCAATCACCAAGATAAATGTCAAGTGTAGTGATAGTGTTTACGTTGTAGTCACTATATTGATTCGCTCACCGATGCGCTTGGTCGTGTACGTAGCGTCAACACGAGTCTTAACGGACGATACGGTAAAACCTTATAAGGAGTTTATATATGGCAACAGCAGCAAAGAAACCCGCGGCAAAGAAGCCCGCCGCAAAAAAACCCGCAGCTAAGAAGCCCGTCGCCAAAAAAGCGGCGGCAAAAAAGCCCGCTGCAAAAAAGCCCGTCGCTAAGAAGCCCGCGGCGAAAAAACCCGCAGCGAAAAAAGCTGCTGTAAAGAAGCCTGCGGCTAAGAAACCCGCGGCGAAAAAAGCGCCCGCCAAGAAAGCGGTCGCCAAGAAGCCTGTAGCGAAAAAAGCCGTAGCGAAGAAGCCCGCGGCTAAAAAAGCGGTAGCTAAAAAGCCTGCGGCAAAAAAAGCGCCGGCCAAGAACGCACCGGCAAAAAAGGCAGTAGCGAGGAAGCCCGCTGCCAAGAAGCCAGCGGCGAAAAAGCCGATGGCCTCGCCGATGGCCCCCGCGCCGCTGATCAAGCCTATCTTCTCTTAAGGCTGCCCGGCAAAACGCCGCCGTTCCGCCGCGCAAACGTATCTGCGCGGGAGAATGGCGGCGACTCGTTTACGGGTTTTCTCCGCTAGACTAAACGCCCTGCCCCGCCGCGCTTGTGGTGGCGCGAGAGGCTTTCTGGCGTTTTTGTAGCTTCCAATAGATTCGCACGCCAAGCAGCAGCGCCAGAATTGCAGCGTAAAGCAGCGGTTCGCGAATATCGCGTTTCACCAGCCACCAATAGTGCACCACGCCGAGGATGGCAATTGCGTACACCAAACGATGCAACGCCTGCCAGCGTTTGCCGCCGAGCCGCTTAACCATGGCGTTAGACGAGGTCACGGCAAGCGGGACGAGGCACACGAACGCTGCGAAGCCTACGGTGATGAAGGGCCGTTTGATAATGTCCTTGATCATGTCCTGCAAATCGAAGAACTGGTCGAGCCAAATGTAGGTCACAAAATGCAGGCTGGCATAAAAAAACGCAAACAGTCCGAGCATACGACGCAGCTTGATCAGCCATTGCCATCCCGTGAAGCGACGCAATGGTGTGACAGCCAAGGTAATCAACAGAAAAATCAGCGTGCAGTCGCCGAGATCGCGCGTGATGAATTCAATTGGGTTGGCGCCGAGATTGAACGGCTGTTGGCGCCAGGAATTCCATCCACGTAGCGCCAACAGCAAGAATGGCACGGACGCGGCGACAAAGGCGGCGATCTTCAGCCACGCCACCTGCTTGCTTTCGAGTGCCTTGAATCGAGCGAGCCAACCCATCTTAAAATGACTTTTTCAAATCCATTCCCGCGTACAGTTGCGCCACTTGATCGGCATAGCCGTTGAACATCATAGTTTTGCGCTTGCCCAATTCACCAATGCGGCGCTCCTTGCTTTGGCTCCAGCGTGGGTGATCCACATCCGGATTGACGTTGGAATAAAAGCCATACTCACTCGCCGCAGCGCGGTTCCAGGCGGTCAGCGGCTGCTTTTCGACAAAGCGAATTTTGACGATAGACTTAGCGCTCTTAAAGCCATATTTCCACGGCGCCACGATGCGCACCGGCGCGCCGTTTTGGTTCGGTAACACATCGCCATACAGCCCAACAACGAGCAGGGCGAGCGGGTGCATCGCCTCGTCCAAACGCAGTCCCTCGACGTAAGGCCAATTCAACACCGCTGTTTTCTGCCCAGGCATCTGATCCGGCGCCTGCAATGTCGTGAACTCAACGAATTTCGCCTTGCCCGTTGGTTCGACGCGCTTAATCAATTCGCTCAGCGAGTAGCCAATCCACGGAATCACCATCGACCAGCCCTCGACGCAACGCAGGCGATAAATGCGCTCTTCCAGCGGCGCGAGCTTGAGCAGTTCATCGATGTCATAAACCTTTGGGCGCTTGACTTCGCCGTCGACGGCGACTGTCCATGGGCGTGTTTTCAGTGTCGACGCGTAGGCAGCAGGATCGGCTTTATCGGTTCCGAACTCATAAAAATTGTTGTAGCTGGTCACATCGCGCAGGGGCGTTAACGGATCCTCCGCTGTCGCCGTCGCTTTCTTGGCCACGTTCAGTTTGGTCAAAGCGTACGCCTCGCGCGGGGCCAAAATCCCGCCCGCCAATGTCGCCAAGCCCGTCGCTGCGCTCAACTGCAAAAATTCGCGGCGCTTCAAATAAAGCGATTTGTCGGTAATTTCCGAGGGAACGATGTCCGCAGATGGTCTGATAATCAAGTGTTGTCTCCTAGTTTCTCGATGAGGCTTTATACGTGTTCGGCACAAAGCTGGATGTTAGTCGCATTACCGAGTCTAGACTGACGTTTTGACAAAACGATCACGAAAAGATCACTTTTCTTGACTGTGCCGCACCTTCAAGGATTGCGTCATTTCCAAGCGACCGGCCTGAGCGCCAATTTCAGTGCGCCTCTTGGCACTATTGCGGAGTGAAAAACTAGGCCGGATGGCGGATTTCCGTGCCGCCGGCGCGCATCAGTCCGCCCGCGCCGTGTTTGAGTTTGGATTGATACAGCGCCTGGTCGACGGATTCGAGTACCGCATCCAGGGTTGCACCATCGCTGGGCGCCTCGCCGTAGGCGATGGTGAGGCTGAGGTCATGGCCGCGCGCTTGCGCTGAGACCGCCACCTTACTCTGAATGCGGCGCGCGACGTGCTCCGCTTCGTCCATGGTGGTATTGCTCAGCATCAAGACGAACTCGTCGCCGCCGTAGCGTGCCGCGATGTCGTGGGCGCGCAGCGATTCGCGCAAGATCGTGCCCAATTCGCGCAGTACTTGATCGCCGGCTGGGTGACCGAAGGTGTCGTTAATGTTCTTGAACTTGTCCATATCGGCGAACATCACCACGATTTTTTCACCGTGGCCCATCGCGCGGTCGAACAAGCGCTCGGCGATTTCATACAGCCCGCGACGATTCAGCAGCCCCGTCAGCGTATCGGTGGCGTTGGTGTGTTCCAATTGTCGCCGACTGGATTCGATCCGCCCCATTAACATGTAGGCGTAAATCAGCACAATGCCGGAGAACAGGGTCAGGAAAATCATCCCGGGCGCCATGCTCAACGTCGAGTGGGTCTGGCGAATGCCGAGGGCGGCGAGCCCACCGATAAATGAAGCGATCAAGCCTTCGGAAAAAAACGGCATGCCGTAGCGCATGCCGTTGCCCAGCACCACAAGAATATAGACAATCAGGCTGGGCGGGATGTCGTATGGATCATTCAGCACCGCAACGGAAACGGCGAGGATATCCAGCCAAAGGGCAATGCGGTAGCGTGGGATAGAACGCGGATGACGCCACGCGTGCCACATGATCACGGTATTGATTAGGCTGTGGGCGATGAAAAACGCGTAGATCTGCCAGCGGCTCATGCCCATTTGGCCAACGGCGTCGGAACTGCCAAAAAACACTAGCGCCAGTACGATGAATAGGTAGCGCGTGAGGAATTGAACGAGTTGTTCGTTCCATCCGGCAAAGCGCACCTCGCCCGACCAGGAATCGGACAAACGTCGGTGCGCACCGCGACGATCCGCTCGCAACTTACGGCGATCGGCGGACGATTCTTCAGCCATGGTTAGGCCAGCGCCGAACATGCACCTGCAGAAAGTTCACGTCCAACGTCCTCCTCAAAGCAGAAACAGTGTTGCCAGCCCAAGAAAAATAAAAAACCCCATGCTGTCGGTGATCGCTGTGATCAACACACTCGATCCCACCGCCGGATCTCTGCCCAGCCTATGCATGGTTAACGGTAACAGCGTACCCATCAATGCCGCAACCAATAGATTGAGCGTCATGGCGCTCGACATCACCAATCCCAACGGCACGCTATGATATAGCAGATACGTAATCACCCCCAATATCCCGCCCCAAAACAGGCCGTTGAGTAGGCTCACCGCTAATTCTTTTACCAGCAATTTTTTCGCGTTGGACAAGTTGATGTGGCCGAGCGCCAAACCGCGCACAATCAAGGTCGTGGTCTGATTGCCAGAGTTGCCGCCGATACCGGCGACGATGGGCATTAGCGCCGCAAGCGCCGCAAGTTTCTCGATGCTTCCTTCGAACACGCCGATCACGCGCGAGGCAATCAATGCCGTTACTAAGTTGATGGCGAGCCACAACCCCCGATTCTGCGCGCTCTTCCAGACCGAGGCGAACAAGTGTTCTTCCTCGCGCAAGCCCGCCAGGCCAAGCATCTGGCTGTCGGACTCTTCGCGGATCACGTCCACCATGGAGTCTACCGTGAGGCGCCCCACCAGGCGATTGGAACTATCCACCACCGGCGCGGAAATGAAATCGTAGCGTTCGAACGCCGAGGCGGCGTCGGCCGCGTCGTCGGTTGGTTTGAAGCTGGTGACCTCTTTTTCCATGGTGTCGCCGACGTTGCTGTCGGGATCGAGCACCACCATACGCTTCAGCGGCAGGCCGCCAAGCAGATGATCGTCGTGGTCAACCACAAATAGTTGATCGGTGTGATCCGGCAGCTCGCCAAGGCGGCGCAAATAGCGCATCGCCGTTTCGATGCTGATATTCGGCCGCACCGAGACAATTTCAAAGTCCATCGCCGCGCCGACGGACTCGTCGGGGTAGGACAACGCCGATTGCACGCGGGCGCGATCCTGCGCATCGAGGCTTTCCAACACATCTTGAATGACATCGCGCGGCAAGTCCGGCGCCAAGTCCGCCAACTCGTCGGCATCGAGTTGCTCTGCCGCAGCGACCAGTTCGCGCGCATCCATGCTGGCGATCAAGGTCTCGCGCACCGAATCGGAGACTTCCAGCAAAATCTCGCCGTCGCGCTCGGCTTTGACTAGATCCCAAACGCGCAAGCGCCGTCCTGGCGGCAGGGCCTCGAGAATGCGCGCCACGTCGGCTGGGTGCATATCGTCGAGCTTGGACTGCAAGCGGTTTTTCAGATCCGCTAAACTTTGCCGGTGAACCAGATCCTCGACCAACGCCTGGTTCGGCATCCGTTGCGCGTGAACCAGGTGTTCAACCAGGTCATGCTTATCCAACAGCGCCGAAATATCGCCGAATGCGCGCTCGATATCCTCCGCCGGACGCGGCTCGGTTCGATCGATCATTACATCGCTGTTGAGCGGTTGATTCATCCCGCCATTTTAGGGAAATTGGCTACGCGCCGTCCAATTATTCACGATTAGGTGCTGCGCCAGCAGGCAAGCGGAATGCGGATCTCCAGGCATGCCATGCCAGAAGCCGCTCCGCATAAGGCGCTCAGGAACGGCACTATTATGCGACCCACTACGGCAGTTCCACCCGCCCGAGCTGCCGCTGGATGATGCGCGTCTTGCGCAGCAGACCGCGGGCATTGCGGTTCTTGTCGTAATAGCGCGGGTTCGGCACCATCGCCGCGAGCTTGGACGCTTGCGCGGGGCCCAGTTGCGCGGCGCTGAGTTTAAAGTAATGGCGTGCGGCTGCCTCGGCGCCGAATACGCCGTTGCCCCATTCGATGACGTTAAGATAAATCTCTAATATGCGTCGTTTAGTCATCAACCGCTCCAGCATCAACGTGATCAGCGCTTCTTCGCCTTTGCGCCACGGTGTGCGGCGTCCCGAGAGAAACAAATTCTTCGCCAGTTGTTGCGAAATAGTCGAGCCGCCGGCGACGATCTTGCCTTGCTTGGCGTTTTTCACCATGGCGCGTTGGATGCCCTGCCAGTCGAAACCTTCGTGGTCGACAAACTTGGCATCTTCGGCGGCAATCACGGCCCGCTTCAAGTGGTTGGAAATTTGGTCATAGGGAACCCAGCGATGGCGCAATTCGGCATCGGGATTTTTTTCTTGCATGATTTCCAGCCGCTGTTCCATGAAGGCGCTGCTGGACGGATTGTGCTTGACCCACCAAGCCACGTGCGCCAACAGCCAAAATTGGTACAGAATCAGCAGCAGGACAATGAAACCTGCACCGATCCACAGCCAGGGTTTAAAAACCATTAACTTAGAATGTTTTTCAGTTTCGCAAACACCGGCTGCGTGGCAGGCCGAACGCCGCGCCAGATAAAAAACGATTCCGCGGCTTGCTCCACCAGCATGCCCCAGCCATCGGTCACTTTGTCGGCCCCGTCATCGCGAGCGAACTGCATGAACGGGGTACGGCCCTTGCCGTACATCATCTCGTAAGCTAACGACCCGCGCGCAAAGATATCGTGCGGCAGCGGTAAGTTTTCGCCGGCAATGCTGGCGGAACTGGCGTTAATAATCAGATCGAAGGCCTGACCTTTCAGTTCGGAAAAAGCAACGGCGCCGAGATGAATGCGCTTAAACAACGAAACCTGCAAATAACGGCTGACGAGCTGAGCGGCTTTCTCCGGGGTACGGTTAACGACGGTGAGACTTTTCGGCTCTTCTTGCAGCAGCGGATAGAGCACGCCACGGGCAGCCCCCCCGGCGCCGACCAGCAACACGCGCTTGCCGCGAATCGCAATAGCCTGGTTTCGCGTAATGTCGCGCACCAAACCGACGCCGTCGGTGTTGTCGCCGACAATGCTGTCGCCGATAAATTTCAGTGTGTTGACCGCGCCCGCATCCAGGGCGCGGGGGCTTTTCTCGCTAGCAAGCTGGAATGCCTCAAGCTTGAACGGCAGCGTGACATTGAGGCCGCGGCCGCCATGTTTTACGAAATATTCGACCGCCTCGACAAAACCATCCGGCGGCGCAAGGATGGTGTTGTAGTGCATGTCTTGCTTGGTCTGCTTGGCGAATTCGGCATGAATGGCCGGCGACTTGCTGTGCGCGATAGGATTGCCGATAACGGCATAGCGATCGATCATCGGCTAACCAAAAATTTGCACATTTAACCCTGCTTCCAGGGCAGGCCCGCCGCACGCCATCCGCCGACACTATTGCGATGGCCGTTGGGGTCTTTGTCGCCTTCGAATCCTTGCAGCACGTTGTAACAATCCAGATACCCGGCTTGCGTTGCCATCGCTGCCGCGGCGTGAGATCTTGCGCCGGAACGGCACAAAAACATCACCAATGACTCTTTATCGACTTGCTGGTGCAACGCGTCCATGAAATGGGGATTGGCTTGACCACCGGGATAGGATTGCCACTCGATTTGCACCGCGCCGGGGATAAAGCCGACCCACTCCCATTCGGCGCGAGTGCGAACATCGACCAGCTTCGCCGCAGGCGCTTCCTGCAATATAAGTTGCGCCTCCACCGGCAACAGCGCACCTTCGTAAGGTAAGCTCATGTCTTTCGCGCGCTGTTGCGCGACCTTCAGTGTTTCAGAAATCTTGCTCATTGCGCCTCCATGGTCGTGCTCGGCCTGGTCTGATTGTCGAGGATCGTAGGCTGTAATTCTACCAACTATCGCACCAACATTGCTGCGGCAAAACCGCAATAACGGCCTAAACTAGACCTTGATGATCATCGCTGCGCTTTACACCACCGGGTACGCCGTTCGCGGGTTACTGGTTTCACTGTTCTGGATTGGCCTGGCGCTAGGCTGCGGCCTAGCCGTGCATGAATTGCTGTCCTCGGAATGGCAAGCGGATTATCTGTCGAAAAAAACCAAAGACCTCACGTTCAAGGTGGGTGAGGGTCCGAGCCCGAGTATTCGCTTTCCCAGTACGGGGCCATTCGACGAACGCTTCGGCTATGCGAATTTGGCCAGCCTCGGCAGAAACTTGGTCGCGCGGGATTTCGATATCGTGAAACAAGCGCAAATGTCGCCTGATCTTCTGGCGCTCGTGGATAGGCGCATTTTCCCGCCCTATCGGGAAAAAACTCAGACTGGCCTGCAGATTATCGACTGCGGCAATTCCCCCTTGTTTTCGGCGCGCTATCCTGAACGCACCTATGGAAATTTTTCGGCGATCCCGAAAATTCTAGTGGATTCGCTGCTATTCATCGAGAATCGCGAACTCCTGGATACCGCTTACCCCAATCGAAATCCCGCCGTTGAATGGGATCGTTTCGGCAAGGCGCTAGTCGATCAAGGTATTAGCGTACTCCTTCCCTCGCACGACACCCAGGGCGGCAGCACCCTGGCGACACAGATCGAAAAATATCGTCATTCACCGGACGGACGCACCGCCTCCGGAAAAGAAAAACTGCAACAGATGGCGTCCGCATCGTTGCGCGCGTATCTCGACGGCCCGAATACCCGGGCGGCGCGGGAGCGCATCGTGCTCGACTACTTGAATACCGTGCCGCTCGCGGCGCAGGCCGGCTACGGCGAAGTGAACGGCATCGGTGACGGCCTCTGGGCTTGGTATAGCCGAGATTTCAGCGAGGTGAGTCAACTCTTGCAACAACCGATCGGCCAAGTGGATTCAGCGAAGCAGGCGCTCGCCTATAAGCAAGCGCTGTCCTTGATGATCGCCGAGCGGCGGCCATCGGATCTGCTCAACGCCAAGGCAACGGTGCTGAATGAATTGGCCAACACCCATTTGCGCTTGTTAGCGCAAGCGGGCGTGATCACTCCGGCGTTTCGCGATGCCGCACTGGCAGCGGAACTCGTGCTACGCACCGATAAAGTGGTGACGCCGCCACGCGCGTTCGCGACGCAAAAAATGGCGATGACGGTGCGCACTCATCTCGCAGGCCTAATCGACACGACCCGACTGTATGATCTGGATCGTCTCGACCTCAACGTGCAAAGCACCTTACACAAAAGTCTGCAAAAGTCCGTCACCGACGTGCTTTATCAACTCACAGATGCGAGCGTGACTAACGCGCTGGGTCTGAACCAAAAACATTTGCTGGAAAACGCTGACCCGGCAAAAGTCGTCTATAGCTTTACGCTGTTTGAGCGTACTGACAAGGGCAATCTGTTGCGCGTCCAGACTGACAACTACGAACAACCTTTCGACATTAATCAAGGCACAAAACTCGACCTCGGCTCCACGGCAAAATTTCGCACGCTGGTCACTTACCTGGAAATCGTCGCCGCCTTGCATGACCGTTTTGCCGATACCTCCAAGGAAGAACTCGCCAAAGTCGAAGTCGATCCGCGCGATGTGCTGACGCGCTGGGCGATCGACTATCTTAAAACCAACGGTTCCGGCGATCTGCTCACCATGTTGGAATCGGCGATGGATCGCAATTACTCTTCCAGCGTCGGCGAAGAATTTTTCACCGGTGGCGGCGTCCATCACTTCGACAACTTCAATGCCGCCGACGACGGTCAGATCATGCCGTTGCGCGAAGGCTTTCGCAATTCCGTCAATCTGGTGTTCGTGCGCCTGATGCGCGACGTGGTGCGCCACTACATGTTTCAAACGCCGGGCTCGTCGGCCAAGCTTTTGACCGATGCTAATGATCCGCGCCGCAAAGAATACTTGACGCGTTTCGCCGATCGCGAGGGGCGAATATTCGTGCGCCGGTTCCTGCAAAAGTACCGCGATAAAAGCGTGCAAGAAGCCGAAGATTTATTGGTGCAAGGCGTCCGCGCCACCGACGCCAAGCTCGCGACGATTTTTCGCAGCATCGATCCCGGCGCCGGCGAGGGCAGCTTCAGCGCCTTTCTCGGCAAGCATCGCGGCGAAGACAAGCCGAACGAAGCGAAAACAAAAAGCTTGTACGAACAGTATGCAGCGGAAAAATTTTCTCTTGCCGATCGCGGCTATATCGTCGGCGTACATCCGCTTGAGCTTTGGGTGGTGGGATTTTTGCGCGCCAATCCCGGCGCAACGGAAGCGCAAGTTTTGGAAGCCAGTAGCGACGAGCGCCAAGCCGTGTATCGCTGGTTGTTTAGCACCCGGCGCAAAAACGCGCAGGATCGGCGTATCTTGAACCTGTTGGAAGTGGAAGGCTTTCTCGAAGTACATCGGGCGTGGAAACGCCTCGGTTATCCCTTCGATTCCCTGGTTCCGTCCTATGCCAGCGCCTTGGGAAGCTCCGCCGATCGTCCGGCCGCGTTGGCGGAGTTGATGGGCATTATCGTCAACGAAGGCGTGCGCCGCCCGACGGTGCGATTGCAGAGCCTGCACTTCGCCACCGCCACGCCCTATGAAACGCGCTTCGAACGACGCTTGAAAAGTGGCGAACGGGTCATGCCGAAAGAAGTCGCCGAAGTCGCGCGTCGCGCCTTGATCGACGTAGTACAAAGCGGCACGGCCAAACGCCTGAACGGCGCGTTAACCGACGGCCACGGTAACGTCATCGAGATCGGCGGCAAAACCGGCACCGGCGATCATCGCTTCGACACCTACGGTAAACAAGGGCAGCTACTTTCCTCCCGTGTGGTGAATCGTTCCGCGACATTTATGTTTTTGCTCGGCGATCAATACTTCGGCACCCTGGTCGCCTACGTCCCCGGCGACGAGGCGGCGAAATATCGCTTCACCAGCGCGCTCGCCACACAGATCTTGAAAAGCCTCCTGCCGACCCTCGGAACATTATTCGATACTGAGCAACAAGCCGGGTGCCGCTAATAGCATTTTAACGTAGCCACGCCAGGAGCCGCGCCCTGCTTGCCTCCTGGCAATCCATGGCTCGCAAGCGTCTATCCATGATCATCTGTCCCTGGCCCTAGGCCACCTCGTAGGCCGCCCAGTACAGCCATTTGAAAAAAACGCCATCAAGGTCGCCCTCAATGGCGTTGTCGCTGGCGCCACTTTTTTACGCCTACGGGAGCATGAAACCCAAATCTCGCGACACAAATCGGCCGATGTTGGGCACCACCAACGGGATGTCCGTTGCGCTCACACCGAACCACTTCGCCAAGGTCGCGGCATATTGATCGACCGCCGTGGTGGGAATCCAGCGGCCTTGATCGCCCGAGTCATCCGGGCCGCCAAGTTGAACGGTTGGATACTTACCGAAACACTCACCACCCTTAACCGCGCCGCCCATGATGAAGTGGTGGTTGCCCCAAGCGTGGTCGGTGCCTTGCTCGTTGTTGGCGAGGGTGCGGCCGAAGTCCGACGAGGTGAACGTCGTTACTTTGGAAGCGGCGCCGAGTTCGACGGTCGCCTTGTAGAAGGCGTCCAGCCCTTTACTGAGGTTACGCAGCAACACCGGGTGATCGACGTTTTGATCGCCATGGGTATCGAATCCGCCCAAGGCGGTAAAGAAGATTTGCCGTTTGATCCCGAGCAAATTGCTAATGCCGATCAAGCGCGCGGTCATCTTTAATTGCTGTGCAAAATAGGTGTCCGGGAAGACGGTCGTCAAGGGAGGCGCTGCGTTCAGGGCGCCGGCCAAGGCTTGCTCGGTTTCAATTGCGCCGGACATTTTTGTATTCCATGCCGCATCCAGCATATTGCCGCGCGATTGCGAAAAAATTGCCCGCAGCGCGGTCGATATTTGATCGCCACCGCTTGCCTGATAGCCATCAAGCGCGATGGTTCCGCCGGGGGACATCTGATATTGAACGACGTTCCTGCCGATTTGCAATACATTGGATCCGTTGATGGAAATCGACAGCGACACCCGCGAGGTTGCGTTCAGTGAGCGCAGCAAATCCGCCGTTCTGCCGCCCCAGCCGGTGAGCAGGGAGTTAGGCGCGTACGATTGCAGCGACTGCCATTGTTCCTGTTGTTCGTCGTGGGCAAACAAGTCCCGCGGTAGCGCAACGCTTTCCGCCAAAAATTGCGCCCGGGTAGTGGGCACAACCAACGGTCCGACGTTGCTCAACACCGCCAGTCGCTGCTGCTGAAACAATGCGTGCATTTCCGCCATGGCGGCGGGGAATGCCAGTTCTGCGCTTTGCGCCGTGATCGGATTGATCGGCAACAGCGAGCCGGCAGCCAATTTGATCGGGCCGCGCGCCGCCGCGTAGTTTGTGTAGGCCGCACCGGAACGGGGAACGACGGTATTCATACCATCGTTGCCACCGTAAAGAAAAACGCAGACCAGCGCCTTGTAATCATCCAACGGTGCGGCCGCGGCCCATTTGTGCACATCCAGCGCCGTCGCTAAAGCGCTGGCGCCGGCGAAGCCACCGGCCTGTTTCAGAAAACGGCGTCGTGTAAATATTGTTGGGGACATGGTTACGATCTCCTATTTCTGAATGACAAAGTCGGGGGACACGGCGATCAAATACACCGCCGCTTGGGTACGCTCTTTCAACTGCGTTGGCTGATAGGCCGAGACGGCATTGATCACCGCCGTGCGTGTCAGCGGCGATAGGTTGCCGGCGGTCATCAATAAATCGAGCTTATCCACCAACTTGACAGGGTTGGAGGCCAGGCTTTGCACACTCGTGAAGTTCAAATTGACGCGGGTCGCGTCATCTACGCCGTAGCCGTAGAAGATCAGATATTTCATGATATTCGAACTGGAGATGATCTGCGTATCGGTGGTGATCTGGAATTCCGGCGCCACCCACTTCGCATCGGCGATCGGGCCCTGCGGTGCATAGTCAGGCGCGAAGAAATTGAATACCGA
>JANNMV010000403.1:0-3224 GCA_031398205.1 Pseudomonadota bacterium
TGGCGATGGCCAGAGAAACGAGAATCGCCGAGCCAAAATAATAAACGTAGGCGATGATACCGGGAATCAGTCCAAGCATCACTTTGAACATGACCTTGGTGACGGATAACTTGCCGATGATCGCTGTGGTTTTCATGGTGATGGCGTGCGCCGCGCGCGCGCGCGGGTGAGGGCGGCTTGCACGGCGGCGGTTTTCAAGTCCGTCTCATTTTCACTGGTGTCGGGCGTTGCGTCGATTGACGCGCCTTGCGTGTGGGCTGAGGCATTTACCGCGCGGTCGCTTTCATACCGAGCAAGGCGCGGTTAGCGCTGTTCAAAGCGCTGCCGGGAGGATTCGGCAAACGCGTTTTCCTTTGCTTGTCCGGCGAGTTCGACTTTTGCCTGTTTAAAATATTGCGACAACGGGATGCGGCTCGGGCACACGTAGTTGCAGGCGCCGCATTCGATGCAATCAAGGATGGAATAATCGGCGGCGCGGCCGAGATTTTTGGCTTTCGCATGCCAATACATGTCGTGCGGCAACAGATCCGCGGGACAGGCTTCCACGCATTGGCCGCAGCGGATGCAGGGTAACGCCGGTTGCGCCGGCGGAAACAATTTCTTTGAGGTGGCGATGATGCAGTTCGCTGCCTTCACCAAGGGCATGTCGGGGGAATCAATGCGATAACCCATGAGCGGGCCGCCGACGATGTGGCCATCGGTATCGCTTTCCTCGACGGCCAAATTTAAAAGCTCGCGGAACGACATGCCCAAACACGCCTCGTAATTTTGCGGCGTGCGCACGTTGCCGGTAACGGTGATGATGCGCGTCATTACCGGCTCGCCCAACGTAATGGCACGGAAGATACTGTAGGCGGTGCCGCTGTTAAAACACTGGACGCCGTATTCCGGGGCATGCTCGCCGCCGGGGACTTCGATGTCCGTCAACAGTTTGATCAGTTGTTTCGCGCCGCCGGATGGATACATAGTCGGCAGCGTCACAATCTGAAAGCCGCCGCCATGCAGTTTGACGGCCGTCTCCATAGCGGCAATCGCTTCCGGTTTGTTGTCTTCAATCGCGATGATTACATCGCGCGCATCGCATAACTGCTGTAAAAGTGCGACGCCCAGCACGACATGGTCGGGACGTTCGCGCATCAACATCGAGTCGCAACTGATGTAAGGCTCGCATTCTGAGCCGTTGATGACGAGCATGTGAATCGCTTGGCCGTGATCGGCGCTGAGTTTGGCGGCGCTGGGAAACACCGCGCCGCCGAGGCCGACCACGCCCATGGCTTGCAAATAATCGAGCGCCTCGGCGCGGGTTTTCTCCGCGAACGGAAAGGGCGTGAAATTGATCGCTTGATCCTTGCCGTCTGCTTCGATGGTGATGCAGCTATCGCTGTGTCCATCGGCACTCGGCACTGAATGGCGATCGATGGCGATCACCGTTCCCGAGGTGGGTGCGTGAATCGCGGCCGACATTTTTGATGCCGGTGTGCCGATGGTTTGGCCCTTGAGCACGTGGTCGCCGATTTGCACCGCGGGAATCGCCGCTTCACCGGCGTGTTGTTTCAACGGCAATATCAATCGGCTGGGCAGCGGCGCATGTATGATCGGCCGCACCGTCGATTCAGTTTTGTGGGCGGGTGGATGGATGCCGCCGTGGAAGCCAAACAGCTTGCGCATTAATGTAGTCCTGCAGTTAGGGGGCGCATGTCGATGCAATCCACTGGACATGGCGGGATGCACAATTCGCAGCCGGTGCAATCGCGCGCTAACACCGTATGCATTTGTTTCGCCGCGCCGAGAATGGCGTCGACCGGGCAGGCTTGGATGCATAGCGTGCAACCGATGCAATGTACTTCGTCGATGACGGCGATGGCGCGCGCTTTGGTCACGCCGTGACTCGTGTCGAGGGGTTTGGTGTCGATTTTTAACAGGCGCGAAAGTTTCTCGATGCCCACTTCACCACCGGGCGGGCAGCGGTTGATGTCCGCTGCGCCGGTGGCGATGGCGCGGGCGTAAGGACGACATCCCGCATAACCGCACAGTCCACATTGGGTTTGCGGCAGTGCGGCGTTGATTTTATTTTCCAGCGCGCTGGCATCGGCACGAAGATGTGACAATGCGCGGCGCACCACTACGCCGGTGACGACGGCAATCGAAGCGAAGAGTGCGTCGGCGATCACTTTATCAATCCGATAAAGCCGAGAAATGCCAGGCTCATCATGCCGGCGGTGACCAGCATGATCGCGCTGCCGCGAAACGCGACCGGGACTTCGGCGACTTCGAGACGTTCACGTAGCGCGGCGAAGACGATGAGCATGAAAGTGAAGCCAATCGCGTGGCCCAAACCATAGAAAACCGATTCGCCAAAGTTAATTTGCTCCTGCGTCAGCAACAATGGCACACCCAACGCAGCAGAGTTGATCGAGGCGAGTGGAAAATAAATGCCGAGCGAGGTCTTGAGGATTGGGTTAGTGCGGCTGAGGTAGGCGTCGCTGAGTTTCCAGCAAGCGACGATCAACGTCAGGTAGATCAGCACGCGCAGGAACTCGACTTCGTATTTGACCAACACGTATTCGTTAATCAAATACGACAAGCCGGTGACGACGCTCAGGCAAAATGCGGTCGTCAGACCGATGCAAAGCGCGGACTCAAGCCGCCGCGCACCGCCAAACATCGGGCCGAGGCCGAGCAATTTGATAAGCAAAATGTTATCGACGAGCGCCGCGCCGACGACGATCGACAGATAATTTTCCATGATTCAAAGTCGTGTTGTGGTCACTGCGAGGCATCCTCCCGCGGAGCGCCTCGAACGAAGACTAGCATGGAATGGTTTGCCCAAGAAGTCTCGCGATCGGCGTATACGACAAGCCAAGATCGCGGGCAATATCGGGATGGGAAATATGACCGCGATAAATCTGCACGCCGTCGGCAAAGCCAGGTTCGATCGCGCAAGCCTCGGCCAGGCCGTTGTCCGCCAGCATTTGTACATAGGGGAGTGTCGCGCTTGCCAGGGCCAGCGTGGCGCTGCGGGCGACGGCGCTGGGCATGTTGCCGACGCAATAATGGACGATGCCTTCGTCTAGGTAGAACGGCGCGGAATGCGACGACGGACGCGAGGTTTCGCTCAAGCCGCCTTGATCGATGCACACGTCGACCAACACCGAGCCGGGTTCCATGCTGCGCAGCAGGGCGCGCGTCAATAATTTTGGCGCGAGGTTGCCGGGATTGAGAAT
>JANNMV010000418.1:0-1753 GCA_031398205.1 Pseudomonadota bacterium
GCTCACCGGCTACGCAACAACCTATCCCCATTTGATGTTGGCCAATGTCGTCGCGGAGCAATTGGGAATTCAACCGGACTATTGCCACGCCATCCAATCCGGCGGCGCGAGCGGCTTGACCATGGTGATGCTGGCGCGCGAGTTGATACGCAGCGGACGCTGCAAAAATGTGTTGTGTGTCGCCGGCGAAAACCGTCTCACTGGCCAGACGCGCGACATGGCCATTCAATCCCTCTCGCAAGTGGGTCACGCCGATTACGAAGTGCCGTTCGGCCCGACGGTACCGGCGTACTACGCATTGCTCGCCGCGCGTTATTTGCACGAACACAATTTGAGCGCAACCGATCTCGCGGAATTCGCCGTGCTGATGCGCAACCACGCTATCGCCCATCCCGGCGCCCATCAGCGCGAGGCGATTGACGTGAATGCGGTGCTCAATTCGAAAACGATTTCCTCGCCGCTCAAGCTGCTCGATTGCTGCCCGATTTCCGATGGCGCTGCCGCCGTTGTCGTGTCGTTAGAACCGGCCACTGAAAATGCGATTCGCATTCGCGGCGCAGGCCAGGCCCATCGCCATCAACACGTGAGCCAGATCAAGGATATTCACGCTACTGGCGCGAAAGCCGCAGCGGACTTGGCTTTCCGCGAAGCGCATATCGATCGAACGCAAATAGAATATCTCGGCATCTATGATTCTTTCACGATTACGTTGATGATGTTGCTGGAGGAAATCGGTTTTGCCGCACGCGGTGAAGCCGCAATGAAAGTGCGCAACGGCGATTTTTCGGCTCAAGGCGCACTGCCGCTTAACACCCACGGCGGCTTATTGTCCTACGGTCATTGCGGTGTTGCGGGCGGCATGGCGCATCTGGTCGAGGCGGTTCTGCAGTTGACCGGAACAGCAGGCCCGCGGCAAATTGCGCAACGCGAATGGGCCTACGTGCATGCCGACGGCGGCGTGATGTCGGCGCATGTTGGGATGATTTTGCAGAAGGCGGGCTGATGGTAATTCCACACGCGGCCCTCATGGCCCTAGGCCACCCCGCCCTAACCCTCTCCCGCAAGGAGAGGGAATTAGGCCCTTCTCCCTCTGGGAGAAGGGTGGGGATGAGGGAGCAACGCTACTGATGGACAGTCACGCTCAACACTTTTGGGTTGGCTGCAACGAACACGAACTACGCATCCAACGTTGCGCCGATTGCCACCACGCGCAATTTTTTCCGCGCAGCCATTGCTTGCATTGCGATAGCGATCACGTCGACTGGCACGCATCAACAGGTATCGGCACGATCTACAGCGTGACCCGCGTCGAGCGGGCGCCGACCGATGAGTTCCGCGCACTCGCGCCCTACGCCATTGCATTAGTCGATTTAGACGAAGGCGTTCGAATAATGGCCCATGCCAATCTCGACCTTAAAATCGGTGACAAAGTACGCGTCACGTTTTTCAATCACCATAACCGCGCCCTCCCCCGCTTCGAACCTCTATGACCGAATTTGATTTCGCCACCCTGTTGTCGCCACGTTCCATCGCCATCGTCGGCGCATCGGATAATCCGAACAAAATCGGCGGCCGTCCGATCCATTTTATGCAGCGCTTTGGCTATCGCGGAAAATTATTTCCGGTGAACCCGGCGCGCAGCGAAGTGCAGGGGCTCAAGTCCTATCCGAATTTGCAAGCACTGCCGGAAGCGCCGGACTGCGTGCTGCTCGCGGTCGGCGGCGAAGCGGCGCTGCACGCGGTCCGCGACGCG
>JANNMV010000432.1:0-2579 GCA_031398205.1 Pseudomonadota bacterium
GCTAGTGTGTTCAAAGCGGAGCGGGAACAGTCGCACACCGCCATCCTGTTGATCGAACAACACGTCAAATTTGCGCTCGCGGTCGCCGATCGTTACGCGGTGCTGAAACTCGGCGAAATTGCGGATCGCGGTGAGGTCAAAAATCAGGGCGCGCAAGCGCGCATCACGAGTCAACTAAGCGTGTAACAGGGTGCGTCGACCATCGGCCGCCGAACAAGCCGGCGACTAACCCTGCGGCAAAACCAGCGAACACGCGACGCGCGCTCATAACGCATCTCGAGCAAGATGGTGCTTGCGATCGATACGCATTAGGATGATCAAATAATCGCCAAGCGTACAAATTTCATTCCCCACGCACTCAAACTCTGGCCGCTTCTGACCGGCGCCCATCGCTACGAAAAAGTCGTATCCACGCGCAATCGCGGTCACGGTGAATATATTCACGCGCCGATCCTCGCGTACCTGATCGTAACTGCAAATGTACGTATTTTGTACGATATCGGCTGCGACTACGGCAAGGTGGCTGACCCAACGTTGCGCGCAAAATTTTTCGATCCGATGCGGGCGCTGTTCGATCCGCCGACCATGCAGGACGAGCAACGCATCCCGCGTAATTTGGCGCGGCTAGGACTCAAGGCAAGGGATATCGACGTGGTGTTCCTCGGCCACCTGCATTTCGATCACGCCGCCGGCCTATGCGATGTGCCCGGATGTGATGTGCATCTCCAGGTCGACGAGCTGGCCGCCGCTCGCAGCGGTCTAGATGACGGCGTGTTCCCCGATGAAATCGCGAATGCCGATCAATGGCGCTTGCACAGCGGCGAATACACGGTCGCTGCGGGCGTACAAGCCATTGCCAGCCCTGGCCACACCGCCGGTCATATGGTGCTATTCATCGAATTGCCAAAAGGCCGGCCGGTGATTTTGTGCGGCGATGCCGCCGACCTGGAAGAAAATCTACGCGAGGAAATCGCGCCGGGCTATTGCTGGCTAGACAACGAAGCCCTCGCGCCCACCAGCATCCGCAAACTCATCGCACTCGCCCAAAACCAGAATGCGCAACTGTGGCCAAACCACGACATTGCATTCTTCAAAAGCCTGCCGCCATTTCCTACTTGGCGCGACTAGGTTTTGGAAATTCGGCCGCCATGAGCCGCATGGCCCGAGGGCCAGACCCAGCTTGCCCGGTGGCATGGCATAGGCTGCGGGCCAGTATTCACGGGGTGGCCTAAGGCCATGCGCCTCTACGGCATGCCTTTTCCGGCTTTATTTTACGATGCGCAAAAATCACCGGTAAGGTGTGCTGATAGCGCATTCGCTATTCCGGCTTTGCTTGGGGGGATTGCGTCTTGTCGACGGCCGCCTTGACGCGCGCGCGAGGCCGGCGCAGCGACAGCGAATTGCATTGCCTTAGTGATCGTGGCGATGATGGGCGCTCAATGCATCCATGCCGAAATCGGCGACTGGATCGCGCCACACCGTGTGCACATGATTGGCATCGCGTGTGGTGTTGTCGTACTCGACCAGCAAGCGTTCGCCTTGAATGCGATAGTAGTGCGGCTTCCCCGGCGTTAGGCTGCCGGCCCACGCCAAATGCAAAACAGCAAACCCATCACCGTTGATTCGCGCACTTTCGCGTTCGGCCAGACTGTCCGGCATACGCTTTATATAGGTTCCAAGTAGTGCGCGCAAAATTTCTTGCTGCGCCGCCGACATCGCCGCAGCGGCAAGCCCCTTCGGTCTGGTCGTAAAACGCACCGCTTCGATATGCGCGGGTGTCAAACCAATTTTGTTTTCTTCATTGGTTTGAATGGTATTCACCAACTCAAGCAATTCACCGGTAAATTCATCGCGCCATATTTTTCGCAAGTGGGGTGACGTGTCGCCGTCTTGAATGACGCTGCGGTTGCCGCCGACTAAATCGACCGGCGGCACTAGCGACAATACGGCGCCGGCGCACTGCTCTTCACTCAGTGACCGCATTAGTTCAAATGCCAGGTCGGCCGATGCCGCGAGCGGACGTAATAAGTGGCCCCCCAGCATCGGAGAAACGGCGGGATCGGCACCGAAGAAACATGGCGTAAATGCGCGCAATACGCCACCCACAATGGTGTGATGAATGGAAATATGATGGCCGCCGAAGCGCCATGACCAAGTGTCCGCGCCCGGCGTGCCGAAAATGCGCAGGAAATACCGCGTCGGATCGCGACCGCGTGGGTGGCCGAAATCAATGCGAAATCCTTCCAGTTCATCGAGAATATTTTCCAGCCCCATAATGCTCGCCGCCGTAACATAACCGGCTCGCGACAAGCCGGTTGATAACAGGCGCATGACATGGCGATGCTGGGCGGGGCGCATGTCGGAAAACGTAAGTCCGCCGTGATCGGTCGGCGTGTAAAACCAGCGCTGGCGTTCCTCGTCCGATGGAAAATCCCACTGCGCGATTTGTCGCTGTTGCTCAGAAAGTGAATCGAGCAAGGTTCGCGCCGCGTCCGTCATGCGCGACACGATTGCGCCATCATCACTCATTGTCCTGGCCCTCGAAGTCCGAATATCAATTCAGGATCGCCCGGCGTCCA
>JANNMV010000452.1:0-4384 GCA_031398205.1 Pseudomonadota bacterium
CGGACTTCGAACAAATCTTCAATTCTCTTGGGCGGTGATTTTCGACTGGAGGAAAATTCTTGCCGCCCGCGGCGGTTGATGCCGAGGATGGCGCCGCTCTCGTCGAAGGCGATCAGATCGTCGGTTTCGACTTGCAAAAATTCTTGGCTGCGGCTGATCTGCAGCACCCAGGCGTTTTTGAAATGGGTTAAAAAATGTGCATTCTCGATTAACTCCGCCGCCAGGGTGACGAACTTAAGCACCAGATATTGGCTCTTACGATCATCGGGCGAATACAGCGCCGACGCATCCAGCACGCTCAACAGCGTGCCATCGACATCGAATATTGGCGCGGAACTGCACGAGAGCGTCGTGTTCGGCGCACGAAAATGTTCGCGCTTATGTACCAGAATGGGTTTTTTGTCGATAATGGCGGTGCCGATGCCGCAAGTGCCTTCTTCCGATTCGGTCCACACCGAACCGAGATACAAGCCGGCTTTTTTCAATTCGCGGTCTTGCGTTGGGCTACCGATGTAATCGATGGTAATGCCTTCTGAATCCGTCAGCAACACGACATAGTTAGCCTCGTGCACGCGCTCATGAAGTTTGCGCACGCCGTATTTAGCAATGCGCAAAAATGATTCAAGCGGCTCAAGATGATCGCGCAGACTAGCGCTGGTGAGGATGCGCGGTTGCGCCACGCGACCCGGATCGAGTCGATAGTTCTCAAGGGAGCGTTCCCAGGAACGCAGCAGGCGATTATCTTCGTCGTGTTCTTTATACGGCGCGTCGTTCCAACGAACGGACGAGTAAACCCGTTCTGCGTGTTCGACGCTGTCTCTTCTTAACATCCGTCCCTCCAACTAAGACCAAGCTTGATCTCGGCCTATTGACGTGAAAAGCAGCGGTGCCCAGAGAGCCAATACCTGCGCGGCTTCCGGCGTGGTATCCTCGAACAGCCGCGCCAGTCCTGCGTGCTGGCGCGTGCTCTGTGCGAGTTACAAGGTTATTACTTGGTTTCTTCGAACTTATAGGGCTGATCGGCTTCGGTCTTGCCATCGCAGGCCGCGGCCATATTCTTTTTGGCATTATTACAGGCGATCGGAACTTGCATCATGATATCGTTTGAATCGCCTTTGCAAAAATACTCGTACTGGCTTTTGGCATCCGCGCAACTACCGGCGCGCGTATCAGTCTCCGCGGCGGCGGCAATGCCGGAAAGAAAAAGAACCGAAATTGCGACTATTTGAACGTGTTTCATATCTCCTCCAAGACATGGTGGGAAAACCTTTTCGACTTATACGCCTTTCGCTGCCGGGCGGTCAAGATCACCGCTGCGAAATTAAGGGTGAGATAATTCTACCCCCAATTCAGGAGCTTTAATATGACGGCGCTTAGCACTTACGAAAATGCCACTCTTGCCGCGGGAATCCGCTCGCGTTTCGTCGATAACCACAATGGCTTAACCATGCATGTGCTCGAGGCGGGCTTTGAGCGGCCGGGCCGACCTTGCGTGCTGCTACTGCACGGTTTTCCGGAGCTAGCCTATAGTTGGCGCAAGATCATGCTGCCATTGGCCGAGGCCGGCTTCCACGTCATCGCGCCGGATCAGCGTGGCTATGGCCGCACCACCGGCTGGGATGGCGATTACGACGGTGATGTCAATTCGTTTCGCATGCTGAATCTGCTGCGCGACATTGTTGGACTGTTGGCGGCGCTGGGTCAACGTTCCGTGGTGGCCGTGTTCGGTCACGATGCCGGCTCGTTTGTCGCCGGGTCGTGCGCGTTGATTAGGCCGGATATTTTTCGTTCTGTTGCGCTGATGAGTGCGCCGTTCGCCGGGCCGCCGCCGCTCCCGTTCAACAGCGCCAATGGGGCCGCTGACACTACACCGATTCGGGACATCCACGCCGATCTCGCCGCGCTGGCGCGGCCGCGCAAACACTATCAATGGTATTACTCGACGCGGCCGGCGAATGACGACATGCAACAATGCCCGCAAGGCGTTCATGCATTTATGCGTGCCTACTATCACCACAAAAGCGCCGATTGGAAAGCGAATCAACCCTATGCGCTGAAATCGTGGAGCGCGGAAGAGTTGGCGAAAATGCCGACTTATTACATCATGGATATGAATGAAAACATGGCCGAGACAGTGGCCCACGAAATGCCAACGGCGAGCGAAATTGCGGCGTGCCGCTGGCTGCCCGATACGGAACTTAGCGTTTATGCCGCCGAATATACGCGCAACGGCTACCAGGGCGGCCTGCAGTGGTATCGCTGTTTTACCGGCGCGAGAAATATCGCCGAGTTACAAGTTTTTTCCGGTCGCACGATCGATGTGCCCGCTTGTTTTATCGCCGGAAAAAGCGACTGGGGCACCTATCAAAAACCCGGTGACGTGGAAAAAATGCGCGACGTTATCATGACGCAGCGGCGCGGTTTTCATCTGGTCGATGGAGCGGGCCACTGGGTGCAGCAAGAGCAGCCCGAGCAGGTGAGTGGAATACTGATAGAGTTTTTGCGCGAGCAGGGGTAGTCCTGGCCTACGGCCATGCGCTTCTTCAGCCTGCCAAATATTTACTAACCGCCGTTTCGTCCCAGGTCATGCCGTTACCCGGTCGATCGGGAATGAGCGCGTGTCCATCTTTAATCACCAGCGGCTCCGCCAAAATCGGTGTGGCCCAATCGACATATTCGAGCCAATGACAGGTCGGTGTGACGGCCAGCAAATGGGCGCTCACCTCGGGAAATAAATGGCTCGACATCGGCATGCCGGCCGAATCCGCCATTGCCGCCGAGCGCATCCAACCGGACACGCCGCCGATACGCATCAAATCGGGCATCGCGTAATCGCATGCCTTGGCCGCAAGCGCTTTGTGCATGTCGTGCGGCCCCCAGAAATTCTCACCGATTTGAATCGGCGTTTTGGTGTCGTCGGCGATTAGCGCGTTGCCCGCGTAATCGTCAGCGCGGATGGGCTCCTCGATCCAGTGCAAGCCTTCGCCATCCAGCGCGCGACATCGCACCAGCGCTTCCGTGGTGGTCAGGCCTTGGTTGTAGTCGCACATTAATGTGATGTTATCGCCGACGGCTTTGCGAACGGCACGAACCACTTCAAGGTCTTCGCGCACGGTCGCGTAACCGAGACGAATTTTCATCGCATCAAAACCGCCTTCGAGCAATTCAACTGCTTGCGCCGCCACTTTTTCTTTGCCCATTAAGCCGAGGCCGCAACTGTTGTAGGCTTTTACCGGACGTACTTCCCCGCCTAGCAATTTCACCAATGGCGCCCCGCGCGCTTGCGCTAACGCATCCCACGCCGCCATGTCGATGGCAGATAACGCGACGTAAACCAAACCTTGTAATCCAAGCAAACGAAAACGCTTTTGTAGTTTTTGCTCGATGTTGAAAGGTGCAACGCTGTCGCCTTTGACCACGGTCAACATTTCCTGCACGAGTTGCGCCGTAGGCTTAAGCGCCATCGACGTCAACGTAAACACATAGCTGCGCCCGGTGATGCCTTGATCGGTCTCAATATCAAGCAACACCAAGGGCACAAAACCAATCGAGCCGCTCGCCGTTTCGAGCGGGCGTTTCATTGGCACGTTCACCGCGCGCACGCGGAAGTTTTTGATGGTTAGTTTGTCGTTACTCATTGCGCCTAAATCTCCTATGAATGCGTTGTTATCCCAGTGACCCAAAATACCCGATGTGTGGCCCAAGGCCAGCCACTCATTCCCGCGAAGGCGGGAATCCATACTGCGTGATTTACTCCCATCGCCAAATGGATTCCCGCTTTCGCGGGAATGACAGCGCGGGGTTTTTAGATTGTCGCAGTCTTGCCGTCCACATGTAATTTCAGCACGGTATAGATAAACTTGTGAACCGGCGTCGCAACGCCCAGTTCTTCACCAAGCTTGACCACACTGCCGCTGAGCCATGGCAACTCCAATCGATTTCCGCGATTCAGATCGCCGAGCATCGAGGCGATCATGGAGGGTGGCAAATTGTCCGCCCATGTTAACGATTGCTCGACTTGATCGTCCGGCAGACTTACGCCTTTTGCGCGTCCGATGGCGACGACTTCCCCTTGCGCCGCTTTGAGCATGGCGCGCGTTTCGGGATCCGTTCGTATCGGTCCAATCGGGAGGCGTGTCGCGCAGGTCATACCGCTAAAGCTCGCGAGAAAGATAAACTTCTGCCAGATTGCCCTATTAATGTCGTCACTGACAACGTGATCGATGTTGGCTTGTTTGCATAGAGCTGCAAATGCATCGATACGTTTGGAAGGCTTGCCATCCAACTCCGCGAAAATCAATCGCGCCATCGTACCGTTGTGGCGGATCACCCCAGGCGCTTCGATCAGCGCGGCGATGTTCGAGACACCGCCAATGACTCGCTC
>JANNMV010000490.1:0-3295 GCA_031398205.1 Pseudomonadota bacterium
TCAACGTGTCGTCGCGGGCCTGGCTCGGCAATGTCGGCCAAGCGAACTATTCGGCGGCGAAAGGTGGCGTGGTGAGTTTGACTCGCGTGCTCGGCCTGGAGCTTGGCAAATCCGGCATCACCGCTAACTGCATCGCGCCGGGTTTGATCGACACACCGCTATATCAAAATCTGCGCGACGACGTGCGGGAAAAATTGAAGAAAGCGCAGCCGTCACCGAAGATCGGCACGCCGGAGGAAGTCGCCTACGCCGCGCATTTTTTCGCGTCCGACGAAGCGTGGTACATGACCGGCCAAACGCTGTATGTTTGCGGCGGCAAGAGTTTGGGCTCGTACAGTGGTTAGCTCGAAGGCCATGCATGCCTGCGAGGCAAGCTGGGCGCGGCTGCTGGCAATACCCTCTGCTTAGAAAATCGCAATCGACACTTTCGCGTATAGTAATTCTCGTCAACCTTTCGGAAACATAATTATGCACATCGCCACAATGCTACGCCTCAGTTTTTTCCTCGCTGCCACCCTCCTCGTCCACGCCGCCGGCGCACAAAGCCTGCCGACCGCCACGCCGGAGCAAGTAGGTTTTTCCACTGAGCGTCTCGCGAAAATCACGCAGGTGTTCAAACAAGAAGTCGAGCAAGGCAAACTGCCCGGCGCGGTGCTGATGATCGCGCGCAAGAATCGTTTGGTCTACAGCGAAAGTGTCGGTTTTCAAAACAAAGAGACCGCGACCGCCATGTCGAAGGACGCGATCTTTCGCATTTATTCCATGACCAAGCCGATGGTCTCCGTCGCCGCGATGCTGTTGGTGGAAGACGGCAAGCTGCAACTCAACGATCCGGTATCGAAACATTTGCCGGCGATGAAAGGCATGCAGGTGAGCGTCGCGAAGGCCGATGCGGAATTCGCCAAATACACTTACTCGATAGTATCCGCCGATCGCGAAATGACCGTATACGATTTGCTGCGCCACACGGCGGGCCTCGGCTACGGCGAACTCACGGCCAACCCATCGGTGAAAGAAGCGCTCATCAAAGCAGGTCTCTATCAACCGAATGCGCGCGATTTCGATTCGCGTGATTTGACGCCTGCGGAACAAGTGGAACGCCTATCAAAAATTCCGCTCATCCATCAGCCCGGCACGATTTGGGATTATAGCCTCGCCTCTGATGTGCTCGGCCGCGTCGTCGAAGCGGTGTCGGGAAAACGTCTCGGCGAGTTTTTAGAAGCGCGGGTATTTGCTCCGCTCAAAATGACCGACTCGGGCTTTTGGCTTTCTCCCGACAAACTCACGCGACTCGCGCAGCCGCTCGCCATTGATCCTGCCTCCGGCGCACCGAACAAAATGATCGACGTCGCCATGCAACCGAAAAACGATTCCGGCGGCGCGGGCGGCGTAGCCAGCGCGAACGACTATCTGCGCTTCGCCCTCATGCTTGCCAACGGCGGTCAACTCGACGGCACGCGCATCCTGAGCCGCGCCACGGTCAATCTCATGACGGCCGATCAATTAGGAAACCGCATCGCTGCACCTTTCACGCCGGGCGAATTATTGCTCGGCTCGCCCGGCTACACCTTCGGCCTGGGCTTCTCCGTCCGCACCGGCTCGGGCATGGCCACTGTGCCCGGCTCCACCGGCGAATTCATGTGGGGCGGCTACGGCGGGACGTTTTTTTGGGTCGACCCGAAGGAAGAAATCGTCGCGGTGTATATGTCGCAAGCACCGGGGCCGTCGCGGCAATATTATCGAAGGTTGTTTAAGCAGTTGGTTTATCAGGCGGTGGTGGATTAACGTCACGCTTTAGCAATCTTCTCAGAAAAATTTGTTCGGCGGGTTGTAACCCGCCCTACATTTTTGTTTCGCCACGAAATCCGTCCCGCTTGCCGTCTAGCGATGCATGACATGGGAGCCCGCATCCATGCGGGTTTCAGGCATCCTTCATTTTTACCGATAGGTCATTCCCGCGTAGGCGGGAATCCATTTGGCTTGTCAATTTGCGAAGGTACTATGGATTCCCGCCTGCGCGGGAATGACAGCTCCATAGGGTGGATCAAGCGCAGCGAATCCACTTTTCCGACATCAATAAAGCAGATCCTTAACGTAGTTTACCCTCGAGCGCAGCGAAGGGTTCCGGATGACGGGGGTGATTGATGAGTTGGCTGCTACGGACCCGAGATTAGCCCCCCGCAGTATTTGTCTTCGCACTGCAGTTCCCTTTCGCTAAAAACTCGTCCCCAAAAAGCGCGCGAGGTTTTTGAATGCGATATTCTCCGCGACCTCGCGCGGAAGTTTTCCGAGCCAACCGCGATACCACGCGGCGATGGCAGGTAATTCCGGCCAGCGCGAGGGTGTCCAGGTATCGCTGCCCATGACGAAGCGGTCTGGATACTTTAAAAATAATTCTTTCCACGCCAGATCGATCGCGTCGCCGTTAACGATGTCGTAGCGATAAGACAATTCCACATACATCGTCGGATAGCGCGCCATCCATTCGCCAACGGTTGCCACCGGCGTATTCATGCCTGCATGAGCCCAGAGAATTTTCGCGTTTGGATTGTGCGACATCAGTGTTTCGATGGCTTGCGCATCGGAGTGAGCATGCAGATGCAGCTTCTTTTCAACTGCGAGATTCACCAGGCGTTTGATCACATCGCTTTGCGCCTCAGCGCCGAACAAATGAAACTCGCCGATGCCGACATAAATACCGCGCTTGAGTTCGTTTTCCAGAAACGGCATCGTGTCGTCGGCACGCCACCAATTGGCGCGCTCCACCAGCCAGGTTTCGTAGCTGGTCGCCTTGTGATAAACGCGCAACTCTGGCACGAAACGTTTTGGATCGAGCGCATAAAGTTTGAGCGTGCCTTCGATCGGTGTACTGGATAGCAACGCTCGCTGGATATTGGCTTCTTTAAGATAGGCGATGGCTTTTTCCGGCGGCGTTTCTTCCCAGGCGTTGCCGCTGTAGTGAAGATGGCCATCGAAAAAAGGCAGCTCTTCGGCAGCCGTGTTCCAAGCTATGCAGGCGATCAGGCAAGACAGAAAATTTTTAAACATAAAATCATTCACCAAAAATTTAAACACCCGATTAAACATGCCCTGAGAGCCGCTTGGATGCTTGCTCTCAGGGCAACATACTGTAGTCCGGATGCAATCCGGGAATCAACTACGATTTTTATCTAACCGCAATCGGCGCAACCGTCGAGCCGGTGCCGCCTTTAATCTTGAGCGGCTCGACAATGAATGCGAACTCATAGGCTTTGTCTTTTGCCAGCGCCGCAAGCTCCATATTTTCCAGCAAGAA
>JANNMV010000392.1:0-3981 GCA_031398205.1 Pseudomonadota bacterium
GGCGCAGAAACGATTCACCGTCAGGCCTGCGACCGATTGCGGAATGCCCGCGAGCAACAACCCGATGCGCGCAATGTTCATACCTTGTTCCGCTTCGGGAATCGCGCAACCGACAATCACATCGGTAATCTGTTTTGCATCAAGGCCGGGAACTTGTGCCAGGGCGCCGCGCAATACGTGCACAAGCAAATCATCGGGCCGCGTATTGCGGAACATACCGCGCGGCGCCTTGCCCACAGGCGTTCGGCAGGCGGCGACTATGTAGGCGTCGTTAAGCTGTTTCATATTTAACTCCGTTAAATTGTGAAGAGTGAAATGTGAAAAGTGAAAAGCAAAAGCGCCACCACCGGTGTTTCACGTTTCACTCTTCACCTTTCACCTTTCACCCTTCACTAATTCCTTAAAGGCTTTCCCGTCTCCAACATATGCTTAATGCGGGCTTGGCTCTTGGGATTTTTGAGCAGTGCGACAAAATGTTTGTGCTCAAGTTTTAGGAACCAATCTTCATCGACCATCGTTCCCGCTTCGATTTCACCGCCGCAAAGGGTGTCGGCGAGGCGACCGCTCACCTCATAATCGTGCCCGGAGATGAAGCCGCCATCACGCATGTTAACCAGCATCATCTTCAATGTTGCGATACCAGTTTTGCCGGCAACGGGTATTTGTTTCGGCAGCGGCGGGCGATAGCCTGCTTCGCTGAGCGCGCGAATTTCTGCCTTCGCCACATGCAATAATTCATGTGGATTCATGATCACGGTGTCGCGCGGGCGCAGGTAGCCATAGCTGCGAGCCTGCGATGCACTCTTCGACACTTCGCCCATCGCGATGGTCTGGAAGGCACGCTGGATGCTGGGGAACACGTCACCGCCCTTGGCTGTGCGCGCCGCACGCAGGGCAATTTCTTTGCAGCCGCCACCGGCCGGAATGAGCCCAACGCCGGTCTCAACTAAACCCATGTAACTTTCAAAAGCTGCGATCGTTTTAGTCGAATGCATCGGAAATTCGCAGCCGCCGCCGAGCGCCATGCCTTGCACTGCCGCGACGGTCGGCGCCATGGAATACTTGAGCATCTGTGCGGTTTGTTGAAACTTCGCAACCACCGCTTCGATCTTCGCCCACTGGCCCATCATCAACGCCGGCGCCATGGACATCAGATTCGCGCCGACAGAAAAGGGTGCCTCGTGCCAAATAACCAGGCCGCTGTAATTTTGCTCCGCTTCCTTGATCGCCCGCTGCAGGCCATCGAGCACGTCTTCGCCGATGGCGTGCATTTTCGATTTGAAACTTGCAATCGCGATGCCGTCGCCGGTGTGCCAACAACGCAGCGCATCGGTTTCAAATATCGTTGTGCCGGGATCGCGTTTTTCGCCTAACACCATGTCCGGAAACACCTGACGTTTGTAGACGGGTAGGGTGGAGCGTGGCTGATTTTTCTTCGCGGCGGATGACCACGATCCATCGGGCCCATGCACGCCTTGGCGGCCATCGCTCACCCACGCGGGCAGCGGCGTTCTCGCCATGGTTTTTCCGGCGGCGATATCGTCGTTGATCCACTGGGTCACTTGCTGCCAACCCGCCGCTTGCCAGGTTTCGAACGGCCCGATGTTCCAACCGAATCCCCATCGAATGGCCAGGTCAAGATCGCGCGCGTTGTCGGCGATAGAGTCCAAGTGCACGGCGCAATAGTGGAACACGTCGCGGAAACACGCCCATAAAAATTGCGCTTGCGGATCACTTGATGCGCGCAACCTACCAAATTTTTCTGCTGGATTTTTTTCCTTCAGAATCGCTTTGACATCCGGCTTTGCTTCGCCACCAGAGACGCGATAGTCTTGTTTGGCAGCATCGAGCACTTCGATGTCTTTACCGAGCTTGCGATAAAAACCCGCTTTGGATTTTTGGCCCAGCGCGCCTTTGGCGATCAACGCTTGCATCACCGCAGGCACTTTGTAGTGCGCATGCCACGGATCGTTCGGCAGGCCATCTTTCATGGTGTTGATGACGTGGGCCAAGGTGTCCAAGCCCACCACATCGGCGGTGCGGAAGGTGGCACTCTTGGGGCGCCCGAGGAGCGGGCCTGTCAGGGCATCCACCTCGTCGAAGCCCAATCCATGCGCTTCTCCATGATGCATGGTAGCAAGAATGGAAAACACGCCGACGCGATTGGCGATGAAGTTTGGCGTGTCTTTCGCGCGCACCACGCCTTTGCCGAGCGTGGTCACGAGGAAATTTTCCAACTGATCGAGGATCACCGGATCGGTTGCAGCCTGGGGAATCAATTCGACCAATGCCATATAGCGCGGCGGATTGAAAAAATGAATGCCGCAAAAACGCTTGCGCAGCGCTTCGGGAAATACCCCCGCGAGCGAGGTGATCGACAAGCCCGACGTGTTGCTAGCGAAGATCGCATGCTCGGCGATGTGCGGCGCGACTTTTTCGTATAACGCTTTTTTGATGTCGAGCCGCTCGGCGACTGCCTCGATAATGAGATCGCACTCTTTGAGCAGTTCAAGATGCTGATCGTAGTTCGCCGCAATGATTTGCCCGAGTTTTTCGCTGGAGCCAATGGGGCTAGGCTCTAGTTTTTTGAGGCCATCAATTGCTTTCAAAACGTTACCGTTGGGATCACCTGCCTTCGCCGGCAATTCGAACAATATCGATTGCACGTTGGCGTTGACTAAATGCGCGGCGATTTGCGCGCCCATGACGCCGGCGCCGAGCACCGCGACCTTCTTAACTAGAAATGGAGTTGCCACAACAAGACCCTTCGAGAATCACTCGCGCGCCCAGGAATCGGCCGCGCGAGGGTTATTGGAGACCGCTAGAAATAGTAATCAATCTAGAATCGATGGTTGTATTGGATGCTGACAATATCGACGCTGGGGTTATCGTAGCTTCCCGTCAACGTACCGCGCGCATTGTTCTCGGTGACCGTCGCCGATTGGTTCAGAGATGCACTCTTGACAAATATATGTGCGTAGCCGAAATCAAGCGAACCATTTGGGGTGATTTTCCAGTTTGCGCCGAACGACAACCAGGTGCGGTCTTGATCCGGAATGCGCGGCGTGCGGAATTCGTCGGGCACCGGGCTCTTGTCAAAAGCCAGGCCGGCACGTAGTGTCCAAGCGCTGGTGGGCTTGTAGCTACCGCCGACGGCGACGCGGTAGCTGTTATCCCACTTTTGAGTGGTGACGTTGTCCGGCGCGCCATTGTCAAACTTCACGCGCAGTTCTTCGAAACGGCTCCATTTGGTCCAAGTGAGATCGGCCATCAATGCCCAACTTTCGTCGATCTGCGAATGCAAACCGATCGATACCGATTCGGGTAGATCGACCTCTGCCTTCACACTGCCGTTGGTAAAGCGTGAATCCGCTGCGATCGCCGGATTAAGACCGACCGGCTTTTCAAACCTCGCGTCACCCTCTAGTTTCTGATTAATCGATGAACGGTAAGCAATGCCCAAACGAGTGCTCGGCACTATTTGCCACATTGCGCCGAGGTTAAAACCGTAGCCCCAGTTGTCCCCTTTGATGGTGGCTTTGCCGTCCCGTGCCGCATTGCCGGGCGTGGTGAATCCACCCGGGCCGCAGTTGGCGCCAATCGCCGCAGGGCCGCCCGGAGCGAAGGTTCCGAAACAGACCGTGCTGAAATCAATGGCGCTGGTCAGTTCGGCTTTCGAGTACTGAAGGTTTAATCCACCACCAACAGAAAAACTATCATTAATTTTCCATGAAACCGAGGGATTGATGTTGATGACCGTGAGCGCCGATTTAAGTGCGTGGTAGCGACCCACCCAGCCATCATCGTATTCCGTGGTGAGGCCGAATGGGGCGTTCACGCCGATACCGAAACTCAACGAGTCGGTCAGACTGTGGGTGTAGTACATATTGGGCACTAGCGCGATACCACCGGCATCACCGCCATTGCCGCCGGATAGCGGCAGGCCGCTAGGGGGTGGCAATAAAGTTCGCGACCCTTGGT
>JANNMV010000523.1:0-1734 GCA_031398205.1 Pseudomonadota bacterium
TTAGTCCAGCGCCGCGACCAGTTTTAGATTTGGCGCAACATAAATATGTAACACGAGCGCCGCGACCAGTGCGACAAAACCCGCAAAAGAGAATGCGTACGACGCGCCAAAAAATTGCCAAAGACCGCCGAACATCAGTCCCGCCGGAATGGCGGACAGGCCCAGCATCATGTTGTACCAACCATAGGCGGTTCCGCGCTCCGTCGGCGCAGCGAAGTCGCCGATCACCGCGCGCTCAATGCCTTCGCCGAGCCCGGCAAATATTCCATATACCAGCGTAACGATCCACAACATCAACGGTGTCGTGGTCATGCTTAACGCGACGAACGTCGCGGCATAGGCGATCCAACTTATCGCCATCACCCGCTCTTTGCCCAAACGCAACGCGGCCTTGCCACCCCACCAGGATGCCAATGACTTGGCGAGATTGAAAAAGGCCCATAGCAATAACAAGCTCACAATACTCATGCCCAAACCGTGGCCGAACAATACGATGAAGGTTTCCGAGACGCGAGCGAAAGTGAACCACGCCAGAAGCAACAAATATTGCCGCAACGTGCGCGACAATGCGTTCCATTGCAACGAAGGCGCCGCGGTCAAAGGTCGTGCAACGACTTGCGGCTCCTTGACCCACCACCACAGCAACAACACGCCGATGCATCCGGGAACCGCCGACCAGGCGATCACCTCGCGTAGTGAAAGGGTTGACCATCCGATCACCGCTGCCGCAAGCAGCGCGCCGCCTACCGCGCCGGCGTTATCCAACGCACGATGAAATCCGAATGCCACGCCACGCAGCGCTGGTGGCGTAACATCCGCCACCAGCGCGTCGCGCGGCGCGCTGCGAATGCCTTTACCGAAGCGATCAACGCTGCGCAGCACAAGCAAGCCGACCCATCCTGACACAGCGCCAAAAAATGGCCGCACGCTGTTCGATATCACGTAACCCGTCAATGCCAATCCTTTACGCCGCCCGCCCATGCGATCGGAAAAACGACCCGACCACAATTTCATAAAACTGGCGAGCGCATCGGCAACCCCTTCAATGAGTCCGAGCATCATCGGGCCCGATGCGAACTCCGTCGCCAAAAGTAACGGAATCAACGGAATCACCATGTCGGAGGCGAGATCGTTAAAAAAACTCACAAACCCGAGCACAATTACGGTGCTGGGAATTCGTGCAAGGAGTTTAGGTGGAGCTGGCATGATGGAAGTTACAACTAGCAGCGGTTTGAGTCGATCAGGGTCGTCATTCTACGCTAGAACAAACAATGTCCTTCACGCCATCGGTGCGCGTCGGCTGAGATTGCGCAGCATGAAATTTTCGGGTAACGTCCCCAATGACCGCTCACAACAAGTGCGGCAATCGCGCAAGTTCGCGGTTTGGGCACCGGTCGTCGTTTCCCAAGTTTATAAAATTTATCGATGGAGGAAAAAATGAGCATTGATCTAAATTCGAGAATCGTCCAAGGATTGGCACGCCGCCGCTTTTTACAACGCAGCGCGATGGCGGTGGGCGGCGCCGCGTTGGCGCTGCCCACTTTAGTTAGCGCCAAAGAGTGCAAAGTAACCGAACAAGATATCCTCGGCCCAATGTACAACTACGGCGCACCAAAATTCCAGGTTAAGTTAGCGTCCGATGACGAGCCGGGCCAGAAGCTGATGTTGCGCGGAACCGTGCTAAGCGCGGATTGCAAAACGCCGTTGCCGGGCACCATCATTGAAATTTGGCAA
>JANNMV010000535.1:0-3177 GCA_031398205.1 Pseudomonadota bacterium
TTTTTTCAGTATCACTCATAACTATACGAAATGCAAGGCTTTTTTTACCACACGCCAAATTTTTTCCGTGGTATTGGTCAAATAATTCGATCTCTTTAACCGATGCCGGAGCAGCCGCATAGAGGGAATCGATCAATACTTTTGCTGGGATATTTTCATCGACTACAACCGCGATATCGCGTCGAACAGTCGGAAATTTTGAGATGTCTCGATGGTGCGCAACACCGATGGGCAACAAGGGTTCTAGGTCGAGCTCGAATACCACGGGCACGATGGTTAACTCGTATTTTTGACACAGCACAGGATGCAATTCGCCCAGATAGCCCACCGGCTGGCCGGCTAAATACAACGCCGCGGAACGACCGGGATGAAGAATCCGTGTATTAAATTTTTTAAATTCTATTTTCGCATCATGGAATACCGCCTCCAAATCCGCCTTGATGTCGAAATAGTCAACTAGGCGCGCGCGCTCACCCCACTGCTCCTCGTATCGATTGCCATAGGATATACCAGCTATCCGCTAGCGCTGGATGGCAATGTCGCGATCATCTGGAATTGCCTTGGGCAAGAAGCAAGAACCGATCTCGAAAATGCGCACGCGCTCTTGTTTGCGGTTGAGATTGAAGCGAAGCGTGTCGATTAGGCCACCGATTAGCGTTGTGCGCATGACGCCCAGTTGCGCGGCAATCGGATTTTGAACCGGGATTGGATGCTGGCCCGGCGAAAAATCGCGCTCCCAGTCCGCATTCACGAAGCTGTAAGTTAAAACTTCCTGGTAATCACGGTTGACGAGATGCCGCGCGATATTGGCAACGCTTCGTTTGTCTTGTGGTTGTGGCAACAGCGCGGCGGACGAGACCTGACGTGTAGCCGGTATGTTGTCGTATCCGTACACGCGCGCAATTTCTTCTATGAAATCTGCTTCGATGGAGAGATCAAATCGATGGCTGGGCGGCGTTACTAAAATTCCTTGATCGACGATGCGGCAAACGCAGCGCAGACTTACCAATATCCGCGTTGCCACATCGGAGTCGATCTCAATACCTAAAACCCGGTGAACACGCGGCGGTCTGACTAAAACAGGATCACGCGCGGGTAACGACGTTTGGGCTTGAGTCACCGATCCCGCTTCGCCGCCGCAAATATCGATGATCAATTGCGTGGCGCGTTCAATTGCGCGCCGTGTGTTACCAAAATCGACACCGCGCTCGAACCGGTAGGCCGCATCGCTCGTCAGTCCCAGCCGCCGTGGTCGACCGGCGATGGAACCGGGGGGGAAAAAGGCCGCTTCCAAGAATATCGAGTGCGTCGCATCCGTTACACTACTGTCATTGCCACCCATGATTCCACCCAAGGCAATGGGACCGCTACTATCGGCAATAACAACCATATCCGCCGTCAGATTGACCTCTTGCTGATTCAGTAGTCGGAGCGTTTCGCCGTCCCCAGCGAAGCGAATGACGATGTCGCCGCTCAGCTTGTCATTATCGAATGCATGAAGCGGTTGACCCAGTTCGAGCATGACGTAATTCGTGACATCCACAACGGCGCTGATAGGCCGTAGTCCCGAACGCTCAAGACGCGACTTCATCCAAGTTGGCGTCGCGGCACCGGTTCTTGCGAGCTTGATCACTCGGCCGCAGTACAGCCCGCAGGCACTAGCGTTTTGGATCCGCACGTCGCGGCTCACGGTCAGCGTGGGCGTAACATCCGTCCAGGCAGGTGCATTCGCCGAACCACCGGTAAGCGCAGATACTTCGCGCGCTAGACCCGCCATACTCAAACAATCGCCGCGGTTCGGGGTCAGTTTTAGTGTCGTTAAGGTATCGTTGAGATCAAGGTATTTAGCGACGTCCATCCCAACGGAGGCATCGTTAGGGAATAACAATAGGCCCGATGCGTCTGCACTCAGCCCCAACTCTTGAGCGGAACACAACATGCCATGAGAATCGATTCCTCGTAATACGGCCTGCTTGATCTGCACCTCACCGACCTGCGCCCCGACAAGTGCACAAGGAACCAGTGCATCAACGGT
Source organism: Pseudomonadota bacterium (assembly GCA_031398205.1). Classification (GTDB taxonomy): domain Bacteria; phylum Pseudomonadota; class Gammaproteobacteria; order Burkholderiales; family JALYOK01; genus JALYOK01. The sequence continues at coordinate 2,036 of JANNMV010000535.1, forward strand.
AACATTTGGCGCACCACAAACGATCTGAAGCAATTCGTCGGCCCCGGCATCGACCTTGCACACCTTGAGGCGATCTGCGTTTGGATGTTGGGCAATCTCCACGACACGCGCGACTACAACGCGGTTGAAGTTTGGCGCTAACCGCTCCCGCGCCTCAACCTCAAGCCCACTCATGGTCAGCGTGTCGGCCACGGAATGATCGTCGACAGGCGGATGCACCCAAGACCATAGCCAATTTTCAGAAAACTTCATGGATTAAATGATTTCTCGGATATCACGCACAAATCAATTGAGAACTATCTCATATCTTATTAATTTCAATATTCTATTTTTGTTCATTGTGAAATGCAACAAATTTAGGAAAACTGCCGCAAAAATCTCAAATCATTTTCATAAAATAGTCGTAAATCATTGATTTTATGTCGTAACATGGCCAATCGTTCAACACCTAATCCGAATGCGAACCCGAGGAATTTTTCGCTGTCGATTTGCACATGTTGCAACACATTGGGGTGCACAACACCGCAACCTAGCACCTCGAGCCAGCCGGTTTGGCTGCACACTCGGCATCCCGCCCCAGAACAAATGACGCAGCCGATGTCCATTTCCGCGGAGGGTTCTGTAAACGGGAAAAACGAAGGGCGAAACCGTGCCCGCAAATCGTCACGCTCGAAAAATTGACGTACGAAATCTATCAATAATCCTTTGAGGCCGGCGAAGTTTACGTTCTCATCAACCCATAACCCCTCAATTTGATGAAACATTGGCGAATGCGTTGCATCCGAATCGATACGATAAACGCGGCCCGGCGCAATAATGCGAAGTGGCGGCTGATGGGATTGCATGTAACGCACCTGTACCGGCGAGGTGTGCGTGCGCAGGACATGCTTTTGATCGATGTAGAACGTATCGTGCATCGCACGGGCGGGATGATCTTCTGGAATATTCAACGCAGTGAAATTGTGAAAGTCCGTCTCGATTTCCGGTCCGTCCGCAACGGTAAATCCAACTGACGCGAACAAGGCTTGGATGCGCTCGATGGTCTGCGTGATGGGGTGTAAACCGCCCTGCCCCACAATGCGGCCAGGCAAGGTCACATCCAGCGCTTCAGCCCCAAGCCTCGCCTGTAAAGCCTTTGTCTC